>NZ_JBARVQ010000651.1:0-11950 GCF_049646345.1 Albidovulum sp.
ATGATAGAGGCAGCGGCGTTTCAGGGCGTCATGCACCTCGCGGGTGCGGTTCGAGGTGATGATGACAATGGGCGGTTCCGGTGCATGGATGGTGCCAAGCTCTGGGATCGTGACCTGGAAATCGGACAGGGCCTCCAACAGGAAGGCCTCGAACGGTTCATCGGTGCGGTCTAGTTCGTCAATCAGAAGGACCGGCGCGCCGCCCGGCTGGGGCCGCATCGCGGCCAGAAGAGGACGTTCGATCAGGTAATCCTCGGTGAAAAGCTCGGCCCGCAATGCATCGCGGTCAGTCCCGCCGCCTGCCTCGGCCGTGCGGATCGTGATCATCTGAGCCGCAAAATTCCAGTCATAGACGGCTGAGGCCGCGTCGAGCCCCTCGTAACATTGCAGCCGGATCAGCTTGCGGCCCAGCCCGGCGGCGATGGCCTTGGCAATCTCGGTCTTGCCCACCCCGGCCTCACCTTCCAGAAACAGCGGGCGCCCGAGTTTCAGGGCAAGGAAGGCGACGGTGGCGAGCGGGCGGCCGCAGACATAGTTCTGCCCGGCCAACATCGTCTCGACCGCATCGATATGGGTGATTGCCTTGGTCAATGCCGTTCCTTTCGTTCCTGCACTCTGGGTACGGCAGGGCGGCTTGTCCAGTCCATAGGACCTTTCGGTCGGACCCATCGCAGGAACCGCATTGCACATCGTGATATCAGCACCGATCCTGCCGGTGTTGGAAGGACCGCATCGAAGGGAAAAACGTGATGGAAATCGCACTGATCGGTGTCGGCAAGATCGCCCGCGATCAACATGTTCCGGCCATTGCCGCCTCGGCGGACTGGGACCTTGTCGCCACCTTGTCGCATGAGGGGACGGTCGACGGGGTTCCCGCCTTCACCGATCTTGACGAGCTGCTGCAGCACTGCCCCGGGATCGGCGCGGTATCGCTTTGTGTGCCGCCCGGCGCGCGGTTTTCCTATGCCGAGGCTGCGCTGAAAGCGGGTCGTCATGTCATGCTGGAAAAGCCGCCCAGCGTAACCTTGGCGGAATGCCACGCGCTTGAGAGGCTGGCCCGGGCCCATGATGTGGCGCTTTTTGCAACCTGGCATTCGCGCGAAGCCGCGATGGTTTCGGCAGCGCAGTCCTGGCTGAGGGACAAGCCTTTGCGCCGGTTGAGGATCATCTGGAAAGAGGATGTCCGCCGCTGGCATCCCGGGCAGGACTGGGTTTGGGAACCGGGCGGGCTTGGCGTCTTCGATCCTGGCATCAATGCCTTGTCGATCCTGACCGAGATTCTGCCGGACGCCTTTCATGTCAGCACCGCCATGCTGGATATCCCCGAAAACCGGCAGACGCCGATTGCTGCCGCACTCGCCTTTCACCACCCGGCCGGGGCGGAGGTGACGGCAGAGTTCGACTGGCGCGAGGCGGGCCCGCAGAGATGGGACATCATCGCGGAAACCGATGCGGGCACTCTGGCGCTGACCCATGGCGGGGCACGGTTGGCGATTGATGGCGTGCCCCAAAGCAACGCCACCGAAGTGGGCGAATATCCGCGCCTTTATGCAAAGATGGCGCGGCTGGCAGCGGCACGGGCCGTCGACTTTGACCTCTCCCCCCTGCTCCATACCGCCGATGCGTTCCTGCGCGGGGAAAGACGGTCGACCGCCGTGTTTCATTGGTAGTCCGCCCGCCCCGAACCGAAACAGGATAATTTGTTAACCCTGTGTCGCCCGTCACAGCGCCGCGTGGCGCGCTGCTTCATCCTGTTTGGACAGAGGGGCGGTCGATCCCTCGTACAGACGAAGGGGTTGAAGAAATGACAAAAGCGATTTTTCTGGCAGTTCTGGTTGCAGCCATGCCCGCCATCGGCGCGGCAGAGACGGCGCAAAGTGGCTTCGGCACGGAGACGGGCATTCACGAGTTGTCCCGCGTAGACCCGGGCAAGACACTGAAACTGATCAAGCGCATCAAGGATGCTGGCGGCAGCCATATCGCATCGTAAACGACACGGACCAAGGGCGTGAGCGCACGGATAGGATTGGTGCGATTCAGGCGGATTTGCCGCCAAGCCGAGAGGAGATGACGGGATGACTGCCTCCGCCGACCAACGCCCCGGACCGCTCCAAGCCGCGCGAAACCGTCTGAGGAGAAGCACGGCCATGACCCGCAACGGGAAAAGCCTGATCACCGGCCTTCTGCTGACCACCTGCCTGACCGCAGGCATGGCAGCGGCCCAGAGCAGCCGCGAGCTGGACCGGCTTATGGGCGAAACCGGCGGGGCGCAACCGGTGCGCGGGGTCGACCTTTCGACCCGCGCGGCCAAGCGCTACGCAGTCGTGATCGGCAATTCGGACTATTCCGCAATCCCCGACCTGCCCAATGCCCATGCCGACGCAGGCGTCATGGCCCAGTTCTTCAAGGAACAGGGCTACGACGTCCACGCCCATCTCGACATCACCAAACGCGGATTCGAGGACACCTTGCGCCGGGTCCTCTTCGACGTCGACAAGGATACCGAGGTTGTCGTCTTCTTCGCCGGGCACGGCTTTCAGATCGGGTCAGAGAATTACCTCGTCCCCGTCGATGCCGATCTCGACACGATCTATGACGTGCCGTTTGAGGCGGTTTCGCTCGGCTCGCTCGTCGGGATCATCGGCGCGCGGGCGCGGTTGCAGGTCGTGATCCTCGACAGTTGCCGCGACAATCCGTTCGCGGGCAAGACCGTGCTGACACGCATCGGCAATGAGCTGCGCGAGGTCCGGACTGGGTTTTCCTCGCAAGCCGCCCCCCTGAATTCCATGCTGATCTTTTCGACCGCACCCGGATCGGTGGCTTTCGACGGCGACGGTGCGAACAGCCCGTTCACGGCGGCCCTGATCGAAGAGGTCAGCGATACGCCCGACGCGCTGGTCAAGGACGTGTTCGAAGGCGTGCGCAAGCTGGTCTTTGACCGCACCAATGGCCGTCAGGTGCCGTGGGACAGTTCGACCCTGATCGAACCGGCGAGCTTTGGGCTCGGCACTGCGCTCAGCCGCCCGATCGCTGTCTCGAGCACCGGCACCGGTGCCAATCGCGGTCTTGCGCGGATCCTGCCCGAGGATGAGGCCCCCAGCCTCGTGAGTGTGGCCGAGACGCGTGCGGTGGTTGAGGCGGATTTCGTGCCCGAGGTGCAGATCGGTTTCGTTCTGCGCAATGCGCTTGACCTGACGCCCGCCGACCGCGTGACGATCACCGAGCAGCCGAAGACCGGGCGGCTGGTCCTGCCCGACGAAAACGGGTTTCAGCGCAACGTGCTGGGCGATACGCTTGGCAGCGCCGATATCGACCGGCTGCTTCTGGTCAACGACTCGGTGCAGATTTCGGCGGTCTCGCTGACCAATGGCGTGATCGACGACATGATCGGCGTGACCGTCAATGGCGAGGTGCAGCGGGTACAGCTTGCCCTGAAACCCGACGCCTGTGATTTCGAGGCCGGGGACCATCTCGACCCCGACGGCATGGGCCTGACCCGCTATGCCAATGAGATCCGCCCCGAAGAAGCCGTTGCTTCCTGCCGTGCCGCGGTTGCGGCCGATCCTGAAAACGGACGGTTCCACTATCAGCTTGGCCGGGCGCTGATTTCGCTGCGTAGTTACGACGAGGCGAAGGCAGAATTCGCACGCGCAAAGGAGCTGGGCCATACCCGCGCCTGGCAGGCGCTTGGCAATGCGCTTTTGAACGAGGCCAAGGAAACCGGCGGCGTGTCGAACCCGAAAGCCTCGGAAGAGGTACTTCAGCTTTTCGCCCAGGGCGTCGACAAGGGCGATCCCTATGCCTTCTACTCGCTCGGGCGCCAGTTCATGCGCTTCGGCGGCTCTGACGCGATCGAAATCGAAGGTTACGACCTGATGATGCGCGCGCTTGAGGTCGGACATACATTCGCGATGAACGAACTTGGCTATTTCTATCTGGATGAAGACGGTGAGTTTTATGACGCCGAACGCGGCCTGCGTTATCTGCGCGAAAGTGCCAGACGGGATGACATCTACGGCTTCAACAATATGGGCCTTGTCTACCTCAACGGCCTCGGCGGCACCCCGGTCGATGACGGCGCGGCCTATGAGATGTTTCGCAAGGCGGCCGAGGGTGGGCATCCGAACGCGCCATACAATCTTGGCCGCATGTATCGTGATGGAAAGGCGCCGGGCGGGCGCGATCTGAAATCCGCTGTCGACTGGTTCAGCGCCGGGCTGGAGCGCGGTGACGCGAATGCGGGTGGTCACGCCGCCTATCTGATCTCCAGCGAAGGCGCCCCGGGCTACGACATGTTCGATGCCGCGATGCTGGCCGCGAAGGCCGCTGCCCTGTCCAACCAGAAGGCCGCGGGCCCCGCCCGCGAATTGCTGGCGTCGTTCGATGCGAAATCAATCGGCGGTGGCACACAAAAGCTGATCCGTGCGCTTGGTGGCGAAATCGAGGCCGACGGCGCGTTTGGTCCGTCGAGCGATGCAGCCTTGGCCGAAATCCTGACCCGGACTGGCGCCGGGCCTGCCGAAACCGACCCCGTCGCCAGAATCGTTCAGCTAGCGGGGCTTGTCTGGGCTTCGTCCCCGTTCCGTGTGGATCTTTACTAGTATCTTTCGGGTTATCCGAGAAAATTGAATAGTAACGGAATGTGGACCGGACTGGTCTGCATTCTGATTCTATATGGGGGCAATTGCGTGTAGCGTCCAACCGGACCGGTGCCAGCCGCACCCGAAGCCCAAAGCAAAGGCCAACCCCGTCGTGTTGAAGCGATACCCCCGCCCCTCCGACCCACCGACTGCCCGGGGGATACCATGTCCGCCCGCCTGACCGCCGATTTCTGGGTGCGCGCCTATCTGGCCCGGCTGCAGGCCGCGCATATCCCGGCCTATGTTCTTGCGCGGGGTGATGCGACGGCGGGGGCGGTGCTGGTCAAGCTCGCAACCCTCGACGGGCAGGCGCAGCTGTTTCAGCGCTCGTTCGACCTGATGACAGGCGCGCGGGCCTGGGTGGTGCTGGCCGAGGGGCCGGAGGCGGAAGTCGACGCTTCAATCGCCCGGCAAAGGCGCAGCGACCCCGATCTTTGGGTGATCGAGATCGAAAGCCGCGAGGGGCGGACATTGCTGGATGAGGACGGGCTGGCCGAATGAAGTGATCGCTCCGCATATGCTGAGACCGCACGGGACATCCTCGACGGCGATATGGTCAGGAAGTGCCATACAGAACTACCTCTTGGGCGAAGAATTCTTGTTGAAATCGGGTGGACAGACTCCCGGCGCTGAGCCCGGTTTTTCTGAATTTTCCCGGCAAGTTGACCATTCATCGACCGAGCTTCGCTTGCCAGTGTCGCAAGCGGTCGTTCAGGTAAATCGCAGCGCAGGCCGGGATCGAGCCCAGAGCGGTCGTTGCCAGTGCTACGCTAGCCGGGCGGGTGCCTGCCCGTGGGGTGGCGCAACGACGGACATTCAGGGTGCTTTATGGCAGCAAAGCCCCTTCACCCTCATGCGATGCGCGCGGCCTCAAAAGCGCCAGCCCGCCGGGACGGGCAGGCGCTCGCCCGGCGCCTTCGGCTTGGTTCCGGGCGGGTGGCAGTTCCTTCGAATGGCAGAATTCGTCCGCCTTGCAGACGCTCCAACTAGTGCAGCGAAAGCCTCAGCTGACGCCCTCCCCGGGCCAGCGGCGACCGTCCTGGCGAACAAGGCAGAATGATCTGGTGTCTTTCAGGTGGACGGCCTGGCAGGGGCAGGGGGACTCGAACCCACGACCCTCGGTTTTGGAGACCGATGCTCTACCAACTGAGCTATACCCCTAAGGCCGAGCCGGTTCTTACGCGTGGGCCGGTTGCTTTGCAAGAATGAAAACGTCACAACCGTTTATTCCGGGGCAACGGAATACCCGATCGCAGCATACCAGTCGGCTGCCGCGCGGATTTCGGCGTCGGTCAATTCAGCCGCGATGGGCGTCATCACCTCATGCACTCGCTTGCCAAGGCGAAAAGCCTTCAACTGGGTGTCGATGTAGATATTGGTCTCACCCGCGAGGTTCGGCACATCCCCGGCCACAGCAATCCCGTCGATGCCGTGACAGGCAACGCACGCATCGGGCGCGCCCGCCGGATCGGCGGTCAGCGTCGCGACCGCCTTCTGCGATCCGTACCAGGCCGCAAGATCGGCGATCTGCTCATCGGTCAGCGTCCGGGCGACGACGGTCATCATCTCATGCACGCGCGTGCCGTCGCGAAAGGCGGTAAGCTGGGCCGCGATGTAGCCCGCCGGTTCGCCGCCGATATGTGGCGCGATGGGGATTTTTGCGACCCCGTCGATGCCGTGGCAGGTGTGGCACTGACCGGCCAGGGCCTTGCCCGCCGCAGGATCGCCACCGGCATGCGCACCCCCGGCGCAGATGACCGCGCCGAGGGTCAGGAACAGGATCTGCCTCATTCGCCGTAGCTGATCCGGTAGAGCGCCCCGGCAAGGTCGTCTGAGACGAGGATCGAGCCGTCGCGCAACTGCGCTACATCGACCGGACGGCCGAGATATTCGCCGTTGCCGTCAATCCAGCCTTCAGCGAAGGGCTCGGTTGTTGCGGTGCCGTCCTCGGCGATGAAGGTCACCATCACCCGCGCCCCGACCGGGGTCGTGCGGTTCCACGACCCGTGCTGGGCCGAAAAGATGGCATTCTTGTACTTCGCCGGGAACATGTTGCCGGTGTAGAAGGACATACCCAGATCGGCGGCATGGGCGATGGTCGCAACCGCTGGCATCACGACATCGACCGGCACATCCTCATCCTTGTATTCGTTGGTGCGGGTATCGCCGCCGCCGAACCAGGGATGACCGAAATGCTGACCGGCTGCGGTCTGGTGATTGATCTCGCCCGGCGGGATATCGTCGCCCATGCCGTCGACCTGATTGTCGGTGAACCACAAGTCACCCGTCACCGGATGAAATTCATGGCCGACCGAGTTGCGGATGCCGTAGGTGAAGACCTCGCGCCCCGTCCCGTCTGTGTTCAGCCGGATCATGCCGCCGATGCCGGTCTTGTTGTAGAGATCAAGCTTTTCCGCCGGGGCAACGTTGAAGGGCTGACCGAGCGAGATATAGATCTTGCCGTCCGGCCCGATCTTGCAGACCCGCGCGGTGTGGTTGAAGCTTTCTTCCTCGACCGGGATCAGATCGCCCTGAGCGATCAGGTTGAAGGCCGCCACATCGGGGCTTTCATAGAAAAACTCTGCCGCCGGGAACAGCAGCACCCGGTTCTGTTCGGCAATGTAAAGAAACCCGTCTGTCGAGAAACATGGCCCGTTCGGGATGGCGAATTGCAGCGAGGGGGCGAAGTCCTTCACCTCATCGGCGACCCGGTCCTTGTTGCGGTCGGTGACTGACCACACCTTGTCCTTTCGGGTGCCGACAAAGGTAACAATGCCCTGCGGCCCGACCGCCATGTGACGGGCATCCGGAACGACGGCATAAAGCTCGATCTTGAACCCGGCCGGAAGTGTGATCTGTTCGAGCGTCTTCTTGATCCCGTCTGCATAGGGGCCGGTCTGGTCGATGAAGGTGAAATCGGTGACACCGGTCTTCTGGAAGTTCGACAGTTTTTCAAGGTTGTCGGGAACATCCGCCGTCTGGGCAGAGACGGTTCCGGCGATCAGTGCAATGGTAGCAATCGACGTGAGCAGTGCTTTCATTCCGTCCTCCCTTACAAGGTCCGGCCGGACCGTGCAGGGGGCACGGCCCGAACCGGGTTGGTCGCGGCTTTGGCCTCAGATATTGCCCGCCGCCATTTCGCTGGCGATATGGTCGGCCTGCCTAATGGCAAGGGCGACGATCGTCAGCGTCGGGTTCTCGGCGGCACCCGTCGTGAACTGGCTGCCGTCGGAGATGAAGAGGTTGGCGATGTCATGGGTCTGGCCCCACTTGTTGCAGACGCCATCCTCGGGGTTTTCGGACATCCGGTTGGTGCCGAGGTTGTGGGTCGACGGATAGGGCGGCGTCGGGAAGGTGCGGGTCGCGCCCACAGCCTCATAGATCGCCTGACCCTGCTTGTAGGCATGGGCGCGCATCGCCTTGTCGTTCGGGTGATCGGAAAAGTTGACATTCGCGACCGGCAGTCCGTGCTGATCCTTCACATCCATGTTGAGCGTGACCCGGTTCGTCGCCTGCGGCATATCCTCACCCACGATCCACATGCCCGCCATGTTCTCATAGGCGTCGAGCGCGGTGGTAAAGCTGCGCCCCCAGCCGCCGGGATTGAGGAAGGCCGCCATGAACGGCAGGCCGAGTGCCAGGGTTTCCAGCTCATAGCCGCCAACGAATCCTCGGGTCGGGTCGTGTTTCGCCTCATCCTGAACGATCCCGGCCATCGTCGTGCCGCGCCACATGCGGACCGGCTTGTCAAACACCGCATAGACCGAACCGGTCATGTGGCGCATATAGTTGCGCCCGACCTGATCAGAGGAGTTCGCCAGCCCGTTCGGGAACATATTCGAGCCTGAGTTCAGAAGCAGGCGCGGGCTTTCAAAGCTGTTGCCCGCGACGCAGACGATGCGCGCCTTCTGTGTCTGAAGGTTCCCGTCCTTGTCGAAATACTCGACGCCGGTCACCTTGCCGCTGTCATCATGCAGGATGCGGGCGACATGGGCGTGTTCACGCACCTCCAGATTGCCGGTCGCCTCACCTGCCGGGATGTCGGTATAGGCGGCCGACCACTTGGCCCCCCATTTGCAACCCTGAAAGCAGAAGCCGGTCTGCTGGCAGGCGAGCCTGCCGTCATAATCGGCCGAGTTGATCGCCATGCGACCGGTATGCACCTCTTCGTAGCCAAGTGCCTTGGCGCCCTTCTCGAAGACCTTGTAGTTGTTGTTGCCGGGCAGCCCCGCGCGGTCGCCGGTGCGTGTGACGCCAAGCTTGGTCTCGGCCTTTTCGTACCAGGGTGCCATTTCCGCCCCGTCGATCGGCCAGTCGAGAAGATTTGCGCCCTCAACCGCGCCGTAAGTCGTCAGCGCCTTCCATTCATGATCCTGAAAGCGCAGGGATGCCCCCGCCCAATGGGTCGTGGTGCCGCCGACGGCCTTGACGATCCAGGCAGGGAGGCCGGAAAAATCCTTGGCGACCCGCCAGTCGCCCGACGTCGTACGCGGGTCAAGCCAGGCAAGTTGGCCGAAGCTTTCCCATTCATCGTTAACGTAATCCTCGGGCAGGTAACGTCCGCCCGCCTCAAGTGCCACGACGCTGACGCCTTTCTGGGCCAGTTCGTTCGAAAGAACCCCGCCGCCGGCGCCGGTCCCGATGACAACGACAACGCCGTCGTCGTTCAGATCAAATGGTGCTGTCATGATCCCGCCCCCTCACAGCCAGTCGATGTCGTCAAAGCCACGGTCGATGTAACCGCCCTGACTGAAGGACTCGCCCTGATAGCCGAAGATCGGCCAGACATCCTTCTGGTTATAAAGCCCGGTCACGAGGCCACCGCGCACGGTCTGGAAGAAACCGCTGTCCTCCATCCCTTGCAGGATTTTCACCCGGTTCTCTTCCCAGCCCATGGAGACATAGTTGGCATGGCCCGCGCCTTGCGCTGCGGCATCGAGCGCTGCGATGCCCTCATCCACCAGTGCCTTCTTGTCCTCGGCGTCATAGCCCTTGACGGCGACGGCGTAGAACTGATCGCCGACCTTGTCGTGCGGGTAGATGTCGCGCGCCATTTGCAAAAGCGTCGCCATCTGGTGTTCGGTGATCACCGTCACCTCGACCGCCCAGGCCGCGTTCGGCGCCGCAATAAAGCCCGCCCCGGTGACGCACAGCGCCCCTGCCGCGACCGAGCGCGACAGCAATGCGCGACGGGTCAGTCCCGTCCTTTCGATCTTTGTCATTCCTTCCTCCCTGACAAATGGTTGGCACCGGTCACTGGAACCGGCCGCCGCGTTCGAGAACCTCGATCTGGTAGCCATCGGGGTCCGCAATGAAGAAAAAGCGCGCCACAAGCGTGTCGCCGTTCCTGAACTCGACAAGTTTGCGGGGGGCGAGCCCGGCCCCGGTCAGACGGGCATGTGCGGCGTCAAGGTCGCTGACCGACACCGCCAGATGGCCATAACCATCGCCAAGATCGTAGGGTTCGGTCCGGCCCTTGTTGACCGTCAGTTCCAGTTCGAAGCCGCTTTCGGCATTCGACATGTAGATCAGCGTGAAACTGTCGAAGTCGAGCCGGTCGGCGACGTTGAGCCCGAAGGCGCGGGAATAGAAATCGACCGACCGCATTTCATCCAGGACACGGATCATCGAATGGATCGTCTTGGCCATCTGCCCTCCAAATCTCTCAGATTTGGTAAAGTTAGATGACCAATTCAGACCATTGGTAGTAGCCCGATACTACAAGGGCGATTTCCGCTATTCAGCGGCGAAGCGCGCCGCGTCTTCCTGTTCCAGTTCACCCAGATGGATCGTGCAGGCGCAGCGTAGAAGCGAGGTGAAATTCGGCGCCTCGCCATTGAGTTGCAGCACTTCGGAATGCAGTTTCGATATGAAGGCCGGGGTCGTCAGCCCCTCACGCTCGGCGATCCGGTCGAGGATACGCCAGAAGGCGCGCTCCAGCCGGATCGAGGTGCTCTGGCCGTTCAGCCGCAAGCGCCGTGTTTCAGATTGATAGCGTTCGGGCTCTTGCCCGGCGAAGATCTGGCACATCGTCTGCCCCCTGCATGACTGTGCAAGCCACTATCCTGTGACGAAAGGGCCGAATCGTCAATGTGCGGGTGAATTGCCAATACCGGAACGGATGTTTGATCCGACGGCAGGTGGATTAATGCACGCTGACCGGGGCCATGTCGTTCTGCCTTGCCAGAATGAAGGCCATGCGGCGATCCTTCACCAGGGCCAGCCGCTCACCATCGGCACCGCAGACCGCATAGAGCGTGTCCTGCCCCATCGCCTGCGCGCGGATATCCTCGGGCAGATCAGCCACCAAAACCTCGCGCACATAGACGATGCGGTCGCCGTTTTCTGAGCCGAAATCGTATTTCGTATGCATGCCCGTGCCTCCTTAACCTTTATTGATCCGGATCGTCTGCACGATCTTTTCCGGGACGGCCCGGTTCAGATCCACATGCAGCAACCCGTTTTCCAGTGCAGCCCCGGCCACTTCGACCCCATCGGCCAGCACGAAGCTGCGCTGAAAGGCGCGCGCCGCGATGCCACGATGCAGGAAGACCCGGCCGTCATCCTCATCCTCGGCCTGACGGCCCCGGATCATCAACTGCCTGTCCTCGACCGTGATCGCGATGTCATCCTCGCGGAACCCTGCAACGGCAAGCGTGATACGGAAGCCGTTTTCAGAGGATTGTTCAATATTGAAAGGCGGATAGCCCTCATTGCCGGATTTGGCGGTCCGCTCCACCAGCCGTTCCAACTGGTCGAAACCCAGAAGAAATGGGTGGGCGGCAAAGGTCAGTTTCGTCATCTCGGACATGTCCTCGGATCAAGCGACACCTCGTCGAACCCCTTGGGCGGCAGCCCGACACCCTCAATATGGTCGTTCAATATGGCCTCGGCAAGGCGAGCCCAGCGAAATGCTTCCCGCGAAGGCATGGAATTGGTATCGTTCGGCGGCCGATCGGCCCACGACTCATAAGAACAGGGAAAAGATGAACGCCCGGATGGAAATGGACAATGCCGAGGTCTTGCGCGTCAAGCTTGAGGTCCTCAGACGGGAACACCGGGATCTGGATGAAGCAATCCACGTGATGGAGACCTCGGGCCGCGGCGATCAGCTGACGCTGAAGCGGCTGAAAAAGCAGAAGCTGGTGCTGAAGGACCAGATCGCGCGGATCGAGGATATTCTGACCCCTGATATCATCGCCTGAAGCGGTCCGGGTTTTGCCGGACGTCCCGGCCAGAGGGTCTGGATCGGGATGTTGCGGACATTCAGGAAAGCCCACTTTCGCCCGGTAACAAGCGCAACACAAGCC
>NZ_JBARVQ010000652.1:0-10830 GCF_049646345.1 Albidovulum sp.
GACTTTGACATGCCCGGCACGCCGATCCGCCTGACCATGCGCGATCAGGGCGACAAGAACCCGTTCAAGGACAAGAAGTTCCACACGCCGTCACGGTTGAGGAAACATGTCGGGAAACAGGTGAAGAAGTAGAGCGACGGTCCGGAACCGCCGGGAAGACAGTATCGGGACCATGCGACATTCAGGCGGGCCCCCTCCGCCCGGAAACAAGCGCGAAGCGCGCCGGGCGAGCGCCTGCGCGTCCCGGCGGGCTGGCGCTTTGGCGGCCGCGCGCATCATATGAGGTCAGAGGGTCTTTGCGAGGATAAATTGCCCTGAACATCCGTCGCGGCGCCATCCCACGGGCAGTCGCTCACCCGGCTCACGTTGTGAAGGAAAATCCGCAAAGGGCTCCAACGAGAGCAAAGACGTTGCGCCGGTAGGTTCGATACAGCCTGAGGCCCGCCGGTGGCGGGCTGCCTCCGGCGGGGATATTTCACCCAAGTGGAAATTCAGACGAGCTGCCCGTCGGCCGTCAGCCGCGTCTTGCCGCCGAGCCAGGGCACCAGCGCCTCTGGCATCGTGACCGAACCATCCGCCTGCTGGCCGTTCTCCAGCACCGCGATCAGGCAGCGCCCGACGGCGAGGCCGGAGCCGTTCAGCGTGTGGACGAAATCGGGCTTGCCGCCTGCCGGGCGGTAGCGCGCGTTCATCCGCCGTGCCTGAAAGTCGCCGCAGACCGAGACCGAGCTGATCTCGCGATACGTGTTCTGCCCGGGCAGCCAGACCTCGATGTCATGGGTCTTGCGGGCGCCAAAGCCCATGTCGCCGGTGCAGAGGACAACCGTGCGGTAGGGCAGGCCGAGCCGTTCCAGAACGGCTTGGGCGCAGTTCGTCATGCGCTCGTGTTCACTCATCGACGTGTCGGGCGTGGTGATCGACACCATCTCCACCTTCTCGAACTGGTGCTGGCGCAGCATGCCGGCCGTGTCCTTGCCCGCGCTGCCCGCTTCCGAGCGGAAGCATTGGGTATGCGAGGTCATGCGGATCGGCAGAGCGGCCTCGTCAAGGATGTCGCCCGCGACGGTGTTGGTCAGTGTCACTTCCGAGGTCGGGATCAGCCACCAGCCATTGGTGGTCTGATAGCTGTCCTCGGCGAACTTCGGCAGCTGGTTGGTGCCGTACATGGCCTCGTCCTTGACCAGCACCGGGGTGATTGTCTCGGTCAGCCCGTGTTCATCCGTGTGCAGGTCCAGCATGAACTGCGCCAGCGCCCGGTGGATGCGGGCGACGCCACCACGCAGAAGGACGAAGCGGGCGCCGGAGAGTTTCGCCGCTGTCTCAAAATCCATGCCGGGTTTTACGCCTGCAATCTCGTAATGCTCCACGGGTTTGAAATCGAAGCTGCGCGGCGTGCCCCAGCGGCGGATTTCCACATTGTCGTTTTCGTCCGCACCTTCGGGCACTTCGTCAAACGGCAGGTTCGGGATGGACATGAGCATGTCGCGCAGCCGCAGGTCTTCCGCGGCGGCTTCCTCATTCAGTCGCGCCACTTCGGCCTTCTTTTCGGTCACCAGCGCGCGCAGGCGCTCGAACTCTGCCTCATCGCCCTTGGCTTTCGCCGCGCCCACCTCTTTCGAAGCCGCGTTCTGGGCGGCCTGAGCGGTTTCGGCGGCAAGAATCTTCGCCCGCCGCGCCTCGTCAAGGGTCAGGATGTCCGACGAGAGACCGGTCAGCCCACGCTTGGCAAGCGCTGTATCGAAAGCAGCGGGGTTCTCTCTGATCTGCCGGATATCGTGCATCTTCTCACCTTTCGCGGAAACGTACAGGGCGCGTTATGCCCCAACCGACAGAAGAGGGGAACTGCTGTTTTTACCCGGAACGGCAATGGCGATCGCAAGGTGAATGTGGTGACGAACTGAAGGAAATTGCACCCGACTGCCTTTGCGCTTGGGGGATTGCGGCAGGCGATTGCCTGGCAGTCGGGTGCTTTTACGGCAAGCGGGGGAACGCTTGCCGGAACGGGTCAGTGAAGTCTTCCCTGAACGAGGTATCCCTCGATTCTGGTCTCGCCCAGGGCCTTCATGGCTTCCAGGCGATGCAGACCTTCCAGAAGAACAAATCCACCACTTGTCTTCTCTTGCCGAAGGCGCACGGGGGTTTTCTGACCGTCTTCAAGAATACTCATTGCAAGGTTGTTCATTCGCTCGAAGTCGAGCGTTTTTCGGCGTTTCACCGGCACATGGATCCGGTCGATCGGAATTTCTAATCTTACGAGCATCTGAAGCTGCTCCATTGATCGATTGTGACAATGCCAACGTAGTCCAGGGGATGTGTCGGGGAAACTGTTGGGCTCCGCATGATCCCTGCTGCAATTGATGACATGTATAGGCAGTCACGTAGAAGGGTCAGCACCTACCGCTGTTGCACAGAGGTGATGGAAACGGGTCGGACTGCTGCGACAGGCTGGCCTGCCCTCCTTGCAAAGCCCCGGTCGCGACTATAGGTTCCCGGGCGACAAAAGCGGGCGGTCAAGCGCCCCATCACGCAAGAGGACGCCTTTCATGCTGATCACACCCGCCTATGCCCAGGCCGCCGGGGGCGGTGGCGCTGCCGGTTTCGCGCAGTTCCTGCCGCTCATACTCATCTTCGCGATCATGTATTTCCTGCTGATCCGTCCGCAGCAGAAAAATATGAAGGAACACAAAGCCATGGTCGAGGCGTTGCGCCGCGGCGATCAGGTGATCACGCAAGGCGGCATCATCGGCAAGGTCGTCAAGGTCAAGGAAGACGGCGAACTTGAGGTCGAGATCGCCGAGGGCGTCAAGGTCCGCGTTGTCCGTGCGACCATCGCAACCGTCCTGTCCAAGACCGAGCCGGCCGCGTCGAAGTAAACGCGCCCGCGCCAAGGAACCGAGCCCCCGACATGTTGCACATCCCCCTCTGGAAGCGGATCGTCATCTGGGGGCTTTGCGCCCTCGGCCTGCTGACGGCGCTGCCGAACGCCCTTTATACCCGTGTAGAGATGCACAATGACGCCGTGACGGCGGCCGAACGCGCCGGTTTTGAGACCGAGGCGCAAGCGGCCGACCGGGCGCTCTGGCCTGACTGGCTGCCTTCGGGCCTGGTCAATCTCGGGCTTGACCTCAGGGGCGGCGCACATCTTCTGGCCGAAGTGCAGGTGGCGGATGTCTACAAGGCGCGGATGGACGGGCTCTGGCCGGAAATGCGCCGGGCGCTTTCCGATGCACGGGGCGAGCTGGGCGGCATCCGCCGGGCGCCCTCCGACCCGTCGGAACTGCGCATCCAGATCGAAGAACCCGAGGCGATGGCCCGGGCGGTCGAGATCGCCAACGGTCTGGCCACCAATGTCGTCAGCCTGACCGGGGTCGGGCAGCAGGACATCGACGTCACCGCCGAGGGCAACCAGCTGATCATCCGTCTGAGCGAGGCCGAACGTGCCGCAACCGATGACCGGACTTTGAAACAGTCGCTGGAGATCATCCGCCGCCGGGTCGATGAGGTCGGCACCCGTGAACCGACGATCCAGCGTCAGGGCGACAACCGCATTCTGATCCAGGTGCCGGGCATCGGGTCGGCCACCGAATTGAAGGAACTGATCGGCACCACCGCGCAACTGACCTTCCAGCAGGTTCTGGGGCGCGGATCGGACGGCAATGCCATTGCCAAGTCGGGCACGGTTATCCTGCCCTCGATCGACGAGGATGAGAACGGCATCTTCTACACGCTTGACGACCTGCCTGTGGTGACGGGTGAGGACCTTGTCGATGCGCGGCCCGATTTTGACCAGAACGGCCGCCCTGCGGTTTCGTTCCGCTTCAACCCGTCGGGCGCGCGCAAGTTCGGCGACTATACCGCCGCCAATGTCGGGCAATTGTTCGCCATCGTTCTGGATAATGAGGTCATCTCGGCCCCGCGCATCAATCAGCATATTCCGGGCGGGTCGGGGATCATCACCGGGTCGTTCTCGGTCGAAAATTCTACCAATCTTGCCGTCTTGCTGCGTGCTGGCGCGTTGCCCGCCAAGATGACCTTCCTTGAAGAACGCACGATCGGGCCGGAACTGGGGCAGGACAGTATTGATGCGGGCCGGCTTGCGGCCATTGTCGGTATCGTCGCCGTCGTCGCCTTCATGATCGCGAGTTACGGGCTCTTCGGTGTCTTCGCCACGGTCGCGCTCGGCCTCAACATCTCGATGCTGTTCGGGTTCCTGTCGACCATTGGGGCAACGCTGACCTTGCCCGGTATCGCCGGGATCGTGCTGACGGTGGGCATGGCGGTTGACGCCAATGTGCTTGTCTTCGAACGGATACGTGAAGAGATGAAGACGGCCAAAGGCCCGGCACGGGCGATTGAGCTTGGCTATGAAAAGGCGATGTCGGCGATCATCGACGCCAATATCACCACCTTCATCACCGCGCTCATCCTCTTCTTCCTCGGTTCTGGCCCGGTCAAGGGCTTTGCCGTCACACTGGTCGTCGGCCTTGTCACCTCGGTCTTCACCGCGATCTTCGTGACGCGGGCGATGGTGGTCATGTGGTTCGAGCGCAAGCGGCCGAAAACGGTCACGGTCTAAGGGGCAATCAAAATGGCATTCCGTCTCAAACTCGTCCCCGAAACCACCAATATCGACTTCTTCCGCTGGCAATGGCTGACCTTCTGGGGGTCGGTCGCGCTGGTGGTGGCCTCGGTCCTGCTGAGTCTCGTCATTGGGCTGAATTTCGGCATCGACTTCAAGGGTGGCACCACGATCCGGACCGAATCCACCAGCGCCGTAGATGTCGGGGCCTATCGCGATGCGGTGGTGCCCCTTGGTCTTGGCGATGTTTCGATCACTCAGGTCTTTGACCCGACCTTCCGCGAGGATCAGCATGTGGCCTTGCTGCGCATTCAGGCGCAGGAAGGGGCAGAGGCGATCACGCCCGAGATCATCACCAGCATCGAGGCGGCATTGAAGGGGGTCGATCCCTCGATCACTTTCCCGTCGGTCGAATCCGTCGGGCCGAAAGTGTCGGGCGAATTGATCAAGACCGCCGTCCTCTCGGTCCTCGCCGGGGTTGCGGCGATCTGTTTCTACATCTGGCTGCGCTTTGAGTGGCAGTTTTCGGTGGGTGCGGTCGTGGCGCTGATCCACGATATCGCGCTGACGATCGGTATCTTCTCGCTCTTCCAGATCAAGTTCGATCTGACGATCATCGCGGCTTTGCTCACGATCCTTGGCTATTCGATCAACGACACCGTCGTCGTCTTCGACCGGTTGCGGGAAAACCTGATCAAGTACAAAAACACGCCGCTCCGCGACCTTTGCAACCTGTCGGTCAACGAAACCCTCAGCCGCACGGTCATGACCTCGGGCACGACGCTTCTGGCGCTGATCGCGCTTCTGGTCTTCGGCGGCGACGTGATCCGGGGCTTTGTCTTCGCAATGACCTGGGGCGTGATCGTCGGCACCTATAGTTCTGTCTATGTCGCCAAGAACGTGGTCCTGATGCTGGGCGTCAAGCGCGACTGGGGCAAGAAGGATGACGGCCCGGCAGGCACCCAGTTCGCCACGGGCAAATGATCCAGCTGACCGATATCGCCTTTGACGGGCTGACGCCCATCGACGGCTATGGGCCGGGGTTTTTCCGCGTCGGGGGGCAGGTCCTGCATGGGCCGGTTCTGGTCACCTCGACCTCGGCGCGGATCTGGGGCGGCTATGACGACACAGCCCCCCTGATCGCATTGGCGGATGAGATCGATGTGCTCTTCCTCGGCACCGGAAAAGCCATTGCCCATGCCCCCGCCGCCCTGCGGCAGGCGCTGGAACACGCGGGCATCGGCGTTGAGGCGATGGCGACCGATGCGGCGGCGCGCACCTATAATGTGCTGCTGTCCGAAGGGCGGCGGATCGCTGCGGCTTTGCTGCCGGTGGAATAGAGCGTTTCGCGTTTTTATCTCATCGGAATTCGAACATTTTCGTTCGAATTCATATGCCTGTTGGTTCAATCAAAACTCGAAACGCTTTCGGGGGGCAGGGGGTTTCCGGGGGCAGCTACGGAACTGCGTTCGGGTGGCTGTCGGCCCCTGTTCACCGCTCCTGGCCGGTGATATCCGGACACGAAAATCGCCCAAGGAGACTATCATTACCAAGTCCGGCGCATGTGAATGCGGAGCGGTGACCTATGCCATCAAAGCGGGTCCCCTTCATGTCTATGCATGCCATTGCCTGAATTGCCAGACGCGCAGCGGCAGCGCCTTTGCCGAACATGCGATGCTAGGGGCCGATGCCTTTGAGTGCGACGGATCTGTTGAGGAATTTCAGCGCGCGGCGAACGGGATGCAATTGACAGAAGTGTTTTGCCAGACCTGCCACACGCGGATCTACAACCGGAACAATATGTTGCCCGGCATGATCTTTCTGAGCGCGGGCACGTTGGAAAGCAGTCAGCGCCTTGAGCCGATGGCCCATATCTGGACCAGTCGCAAACAGGGCTGGGTCAGGCTGCCCGAGGGCATTCCAACATTCGAGCATTCGCCAAGCCCGGAAGAGTTCGGCGCTGCTATGGCAGCTGCTCAGGAGCGTACCGCCCGGTAAGGTTCGCCCTATCCGGGCCAATGACACCACGATATCGCGATATGGGCATCGGCAACGCAGATGTCCGGGCGGTCTGATCCCGGTGTAAGGTGGGTTTCAACCCACCTTCCCGGGGAAAGCCAGTGTCAGATGCCGTCGCCGACAAAGGCCTTTTCGACGACATATTCCTGCGGTTCGGAATTCGCGCCCTCGCGCAGGCCGAAGCCTTCGAGAACCGCTTTCACATCGACGTTGAAGGCGAGCGAGCCGCAGACCATCGCCCGGTCAGTGGCCGGGTCCATCGGCGGCAGGCCGAGATCGGCGAAGACCTTGCCAGAGCTGAGGTTGTCGGTGATCCGGCCCATCCGCGGGCTCTCTTCCCGCGTCGTGGTCGGGTAGTAGAGCAGCTTGCCTGCCACCATCTCGCCGATCAGCGGGTCGTCGGCCAGGCTTTCGACCAGTTCACGGCCATAATCCAGTTCCGCCTGTTCGCGGCAGGTATGCATCATGATGACCTGATCGAACTTCTCATAGGTCTCCGGATCGCGCATGAGCGAGGCGAAGGGCGCGATACCGGTGCCGGTGGCAAGGAACCAGACCCGCTTGCCGGGCAAAAGCGCGTCATGCACCAGCGTGCCTACGGGTTTCGGCCGCAGGATGATCTCATCGCCCGGCTCAATGTGCTGGAGTTTCGAGGTCAAGGGCCCGTCCGGCACCTTGATCGAATAGAACTCCAGTTCCTCATCCCACGACGGCGAGGCGATGGAATAGGCGCGCAGCAGGGGTTTGCCGTTATCGCCCATAAGGCCGATCATCACGAACTCACCCGAACGGAAGCGCAAGCTTTGCGGCCGCGTCACGCGGAAGGAAAACAGCCGGTCGGTCCAGTGCTTGACCGACGTGACGGTTTGCGCATCCGGCAGGGTGCGGACGGGTTTGGCGGTTGTTTCGTTCAACGTGTTCAAATCGTTCATGATCCTTATGGGCACGTATCGCGCACCCATCCTTCTATTGGCATTTCGGAATGGAGGGAACCCCGCTGCGTCAGGCCTTCAGCCGCGCCCGGTAATCGTGGTCCTGCCAGTCGGCGCGGAAGGTCCACTGATCGGCCGGCTGGCGCGCGGCCAGATCGTCGGGGATTTCCACCTCATCAAACCCGCAGCGCCGCGCCATCGCATATTGATCGGCAAGGACATGGCCCTGCGCGCGCAGACGCCCGGTATAGCCGCGCGCGCGCAGGTGCCGGGCCAGCGTGAAGCCACGCCCGTCGGCAGAGGAGGGGAAGGCGACCCGGATCAGGTCGACACCGTGAAAGTCGGTGGGCAGATCACCGGGCATCAGGTCCTGTGCCAGATCAATCGCCTCACCCTTATAGTCATCGGCATGAAAGCCGTCGTCACGCACGATCACGCTCATGCTGCTGTCTCCTTGGTCTCATCGTTCTGCGACACGGGGCCGCGCACGGCCTTTCCGTTCACGAAATGAATGCCGCATTCCTGTTTCTGGGTTCCGCGCCAACGGCCTGCGCGGGGATCTTCCCCGTCCTTCACCGGGCTGGTGCACGGCGCACAGCCGATTGAAGGATAACCCTTGGCCACCAGCGGATGGCGCGGCAGGTTGTTGTTGGCGATGTAATCCTCAAGATCCTCACGCCCCCAATGGGCCAAGGGATTGACCTTGATCCTCAGGTCTTCTTCATTTTCGAAGAAGTTGAGCGCCGCACGGGTTCCGGCCTGAAACCGCTTGCGCCCGGTGATCCAGCCATCGAAGCCCTGCAAAGCGCGTTCCAGCGGCGCGACCTTGCGAAGCGCACAGCAGGCATCGGTGCTGAACTGATGGAGTGTGGCGTCCGGGTCTTCGAAATCGGTCGCGCGGCGGTCGGCGCGGATCGTGCGTACATCGGTCAGATTCAGCCGGTCTGCCAGATCGCGCTGGTATTCCAGCGTCTCGGGGAACAGCATCTGGGTGTCGATGAAGATCACCGGCGTGCCGGGTGCGATGACTGAAACGAGGTGCAGAAGCACCACCGATTCCGCCCCGAAGGACGACACCAGCGCCACATTGCCCAGCTCGGGATCGAAGAGCGACCGCTCAAGGACCGCTGTCGCCGAATGATGGCGATAGCGGTCGTTGAGCGTGGTCACACGCTCTGCAATCGAGGGCAGGGGGGCCTCAAGCGGCATCGCGGGCAGCCTCGGCCGGGTAGAGGGCGGCCTTGAACGGCTCGGCCCCCAGGCGGCGATAGGCCTCAAGGAACGTCTCGGACGCGTCCTCGCGGACCGCCAGATAAGCGCGCAAGAGACGCTCGATGGCAGGCACAATCTCGTCATACGAGAAACCGGGGCCCGCGCGTTCGCCGACCACCATATTCTCGGTATGATCGCCGCCGAGCGTGATCTGGTAGTTCTCCACACCCGCCCGGTCGAGGCCAAGAATGCCGATATGGCCGACATGGTGATGGCCGCAGGCATTGATGCAGCCCGAGATCTTGATCTTGAGCTGGCCGATTTCCTCTTCCAGACCGATGGCCTTGAAATGGGTGCTGAGTTGCTGCGCGACCGGGATCGAACGGGCGGTGGCAAGCGCGCAGTAATCCATGCCGGGGCAGGCGATGATGTCCGACACCAGGCCGATATTGGCGGTGGCGAGCCGTTCGGCCTTCAGGGCCGCGTGCAGGGCCGGCAGGTCCGACTTGTGGACATGCGGCAGGATCACGTTCTGCTCATGACTGATGCGCAATTCGCCATGGCCATAGACCTCGGCCAGATCGGCCAGAAGCCGCATCTGCTCGGATGTCGCGTCGCCCGGCGTTTCGCCATGCGCCTTGAGCGAGACGGTCACAATGGCATAGCCCGGGGCGCGATGCGCGGTCAGGTTGGTGTCGGTCCAGGACCGGAACACCGGATCGGCATTGCGCGCGGCAAGGTAAGCATCCTCGGGCGCATTGCGGAAGGCGGGGGCGGCGAAGAAATCCTCGATCTCGGCCAGAACATCGGCGCTGATGCCGCCGAATTCCTGTTTCGTCACCTTGAAGCGTTCTTCGACCGCATCACGGAACTTTTCCATGCCGTTTTCGAAAACGGTGATCTTGATCCGCGCCTTGTACTTGTTGTCGCGACGGCCCATCAGGTTGTAGACCGAGACGATGGCCTCCAGATAGGGCAGCAGGTCTTCCTTCTTCACGAAGGGCTTGATCACCTGACCGACCATCGGCGTGCGGCCAAGACCGCCGCCGACCAGCACTTCATAGCCGGTCTGGCCATGGCTGCCGCGCACGATGCGCAGGCCGATGTCGTGCGACTTGGTGACGGCGCGGTCATTCGGCGATCCGGTGACGCCGATCTTGAATTTGCGCGGCAGGGACTGGAATTCCGGGTGATCGGTCGACCACTGGCGAATGAGCTCGGCCGTCGGGCGCGGGTCCTCAATCTCATCGGCGGCGGCACCGGCGAAATGATCTGCGGTGACGTTGCGGATCGTGTTGCCCGAGGTCTGGATCGCATGCATCTCGACATCGCCCAATGCGTCGAGCATGTCGGGCACATCGGTAAGTTTCGGCCAGTTATACTGGATGTTCTGGCGGGTGGTGAAATGGCCGTAACCCTTGTCCCAGCGGTCGGCGATCATCGCGAGCTGGCGCATCTGATCCGCGCTGAGCGTGCCGTAGGGGATCGCCACCCGCAGCATATAGGCATGCAGTTGCAGATAAAGGCCGTTCATCAGTCGCAAGGGCTTGAATTCATCCTCGGTCAGCGACCCGTCGATGCGGCGCGCAACCTGCGCGCGGAACTGGGCGTTGCGTTGACGGATGAAGGCTTCGTCGAAGCTGTTGTACTTATACATGACCGGCCTCCTGCTTGCCGTGTGCATAGTTCGAAGGGCCCCGGGTGCGGAACGCTTCGCGGAAATGGATGGGTTCGGGGCCGGCAGAACCGGGCTTTGCATCGGCAAGATAGGCGCCGACAATGATGCCCTTCTGGCTTCCGGCCTTCAGCAGACGCAGCTGGGCATGGGCCTCATCCTCGATCAGCTCGGCTTCGGCGTGATCGCGGGTCCAGTGGTCGTCGGCAGTCAGATAGACGACATCGCCTTCGATCAGCGCATTCGCGGTGACGACTTTGGGCGTAAAGGCGCGGGCCATGGGTGAAGTCCTTTCGGGGCGCGGCGGGGCCGGTCGGGTGATTTCTTGATCCCAATATAGGAAATTATCCCTATATGTTGCCATATGCCCTTGCGAATAAGGACATACGTTCTTTATCTGGGCGGGAATGGAA
>NZ_JBARVQ010000653.1:0-3339 GCF_049646345.1 Albidovulum sp.
CGTCAAGGGCATAACCCTCGGCCTCGGTCGATGGCCAGTTCGGAACCTCGTTCGTGGAAATCCCGAGCGGTGCGGTCCAGTGCAGCGCGTGGCTCAACTGATAGGCCAGAAGGTCGATCAGCAAGTCCGGATCGCGCAAGATCGCGTGTTGGCGCGCGCCTTTGGCAATGCGGCCAAGATCGTCGCGAAGTTTCTGGCTGATGGGCGATTTCGGCGCCGTATCGGCCCCGGCGGCACCATGTTGCGATTGGCGCAGGAACCCGGCCTCGATGGCAGCGGCGCGGTCCTCGCGCGTCACCAACCCTTCGGCGGTCTGCAATTCGCCTCTCTGGTTTACATAGATCAGGACGCCCGCGACGGCCTTCTGCTCAGAGGTCCATTCGCCCTTTTGAAAGGCTTCAAGCTCTGCAAGTTCGGCCTCGCCTGCCTCGTCCAGTCCCTCGCTTTCGGCCAATTCCAACAATTCGTCACAGCGCTCGGCGTCGGCCTCGCTCAACACGCCCTCGTCGCGATAGATGCGGCCAAGTTTGCGGTCCTCGATTTCGTGATACCCGAGATATGTTGCGTCCAGCGCCTCGGTCCATTTCCAGCCCTCGCCGGTCATGTCCTCTGCCGTGGTGTGGATTTTCGATGCGAACAACCGGTCAAGAAGCCCAACATCATCGAAATAGACCTGCTCGGAAAAGAGATCGCGCGTCACCTGACCGCCTTCGGCTTCATAGGATTCCTGACCAACGAACACCGCGCGGCGGTCGGTCTGGCGCACGGCGTCGGGTCTGAGCATTTGCCGGATGTGATGATCGCTGTAATTCGCGCCCCGAACCTGTTCCAGCACGGCCAGTGCGTTTGTCTCGTCCTCGCTGATGGTGAAGGTGGCTGCGTTTTGCAGGGTGATTTCACCGGCTTTCAGAGCGTCCAGCACCGGGGCGGGCAGGCCCGCCAGTTTCAGTCGGCGATAGACATGCGGCTCGGTCACGCCGAAGGCCACGGCGATGGCGGGCACCGCAACGCCACGCGCGGCCATCTGGCCATATTCGCGGATTTCATCGGCGGGATGGGGCTGCTCGCGCTGGTGGTTCTCGCTCGCGGCCCACATTTCGGCAGTGGCCTGATCCGGGACCATCTTTACCGGGATCGACGCAAAGCGCGGATCGTCCTGCAGGAGGGCCAGCGCGCGATAGCGCCGCCCCCCGGCGACGATGCCGACACGCCCCGCATCGTCGCGTAGCCCCGCAAGGTTCTGGATCAGCCCAAGCTCGCGGATATTCGCGGCAAGTGCCTCGATGCCCGCCGGGTCGATGACGCTGCGCGGATTGAGGTCGGAAATGTAAAGATCGGCAAAGGCGATCCGCTCGATGCCTTGGTCTGGCAGGATGGCACTATCATGTTTTGTCATTGGGACATTCCTTGTTCATGTGGTGAGGTTCGTGTTATTGGTGCCCCAGCCCTGACGGGCTGAGGCGTGGGGGCTAGTCGGCCCCGTGCTGGATCAGGAAGCGGCGGCCTATGCCAAAGTGATCGCCCTTCCTGAGAAGCGCCTGTGCCTCAGCCACAAGACGCTTCATCAATTCCTTGCTCATTGTTCTCACCTCCTTTCGGTGCGGGTTACTGCTGTTCGTGAGTGGGGCGGGAAGGGCGGTGGCCGCCCCTCCCTTGGGCCTGACGGGCAGGCCAGCCTCGGGCGCGCGGGATGGGAGGGGTCCCCGCACGGCCGAATTCAGTATTCGGCGGCGAGCATCACGGTCAGAACACGCCGGGTGAGGTCGGGATTGGCCGGATCGTCCGACCCCATGCGGTAGGTCCGGTCAAACAGGTCGATCTTCCAGAAGAGCCGCACGTCGCCGTCGCCGGTGCTGACTTCGAACGCCCCGAAATCATGTTCGCCATGGGGATCGTTGTCCGCGTCGAACACTTTGAAGCCCTGCACCGCCGCCATGATCGCGACCTTGGCCGCAAAGGGCAGAAGGTTGACACCATGGGTCATCACAACCTGCCCCGGCACGGCGAAATCCGCCCCCCAGGTCGTCCGGAACCGGTCGTTCTGCTCCGCGATCATCCGCGTTTCCTCGCACTCGTCGCGCGCGACACTCTCAAATCCAGCCATTCTGTTTCCCTTCGTGGTGAGGGCGTTGGCCGTTTGCCCGACCATCCGCCAGTGGCAGAGCCTCGGCTGATCTGTCAGACGAAATGCCCCATGCATTTCGGCTGGACAGAGCAGGCGAGGGCGAAGCCCGACCTGCGGCCGGACGGGGCGCAGTCAACCGGGCGGAAAAGGGGGTGGTGCGGCCCACAGCCCGGCACGGGCGAGGACACGGCCCCTTTAGAGCCGCCGCGCCCGCGCGGCGCTTGCCGGTTTACTTCGCACCGGCCGGATGGCAGGCGGACCAACTGACAGGAAGACCGTCGGGGCAGGGGGGAGCGCAGGCTTTTGCCTGCGTCGATCCCCTGTCACGGCAATTGATTCATGACGATCCGCGCTTCATGCGCGGATCTCCGTATCCTCAATATGGGGTAGATTCCGGTAGGGCCCCATCGGAAGGTTTGTGGGGTCTGTTACGGCTGAGTGCAGGATCGTACGTTAACGTCCCATATGGGAAGCATACAGAGCGCAAAACATGTAAGCATGATTGCATGCAAAGCGCCTTTGCGCGATGCACTACCTCCATGCCACGTAGGTGCTAAGGAAAAAGAATTTTTGCTTGCACTATATGCTAGCGCGTTCTATATGACCTGATGAACAGCAAACACCGCAAGATGCTGGCCGTTGTCTTCACAGACCCGGTGTCAGGAACAATTGAATGGTCAGCGGTCGAGAGGTTGCTTGTCGCCGCTGGCGCACAAGTGATCGAAGGACGCGGTTCGCGGGTGCGGTTCGAAAAGGATGGCGAGGTCGAGACGTTTCATCGTCCACACCCCGCCAAGGAAGCCAAACGGTATCAAGTTCGCGCTGCCCGCGCATTTCTGGAACGGATCGGAGTAACGCCATGACCAACTCTATGACCTACAAGGGCTATTCGGCCCGTATCGAGTATGACGACGACGACGGTATCTTCACTGGGCGCATCGCGGGTATCCGCGATGGGGTTGGATTTCATGCCGACACTGTTGAAGCGTTGCGGGATGCGTTTCATGAAGCGGTCGAAGACTATGTTGAGACCTGCGCAAAGATCGGCAAGGAGCCGCAGAAGGCATTCTCTGGCCAAGTTATGTTCCGCGTCGATCCAGAGGTCCATCGCAAGGCAGCACTCGCAGCCGAACTGTCAGGCAAGAGCCTGAACCAATGGGCCGAAGAGGTTCTGGACCGGGCGACAGGGTAGGGCGCTTAAATGGATTCATATC
>NZ_JBARVQ010000654.1:0-1576 GCF_049646345.1 Albidovulum sp.
GAAGACTCGATCCTGATTTCCGAGCGGATCGTCAAGGATGACGTCTTCACCTCGATCCATATCGAGGAATACGAAGTCGCCGCCCGTGATACCAAACTTGGGCCGGAAGAGATCACCCGCGACATCCCGAATGTCGGCGAGGAAGCGCTGCGCAACCTCGACGAGGCGGGTATCGTCTATATCGGCGCCGAAGTGGGTCCGGCCGATATCCTCGTGGGCAAGATCACACCGAAGGGCGAAAGCCCGATGACGCCGGAAGAAAAGCTTCTGCGCGCCATCTTCGGTGAGAAAGCCTCCGACGTCCGCGACACTTCGCTGCGGCTGCCGCCGGGCGATTTCGGTACGGTCGTCGAAGTGCGGGTCTTCAACCGTCACGGCGTCGACAAGGACGAACGTGCGCTGCAGATCGAGCGTGAGGAAGTCGAACGTCTGGCGCGGGACCGCGACGACGAACAGGCGATCCTTGAGCGCAACATCTATGCGCGTCTGAAATCGATGATCCTTGGCAAGACGGCTGTCAAAGGCCCGAAAGGCATCAAGCCGAACGCCAAGATCGACGAGGAACTGCTGGAATCGCTGTCGCGTGGCCAGTGGTGGCAGCTTGCCCTCGGTGAAGAGGCCGACGCCCAGAACGTAGAAGCGCTGAACTCCCAGTTCGAAGCGCAGAAACGTGCGCTGGAGCACCGGTTCGAGGACAAGGTCGAGAAGGTCCGTCGTGGCGACGATCTGCCGCCGGGTGTGATGAAGATGGTCAAGGTCTTCGTCGCGGTGAAGCGCAAGCTGCAGCCGGGTGACAAGATGGCCGGCCGTCACGGCAACAAGGGTGTCGTCTCCAAGGTCGTTCCGATGGAGGACATGCCCTTCCTCGGTGATGGCACTCCGGTCGACATGGTGCTGAACCCCTTGGGCGTGCCTTCGCGGATGAACGTCGGTCAGATCCTTGAAACCCATATGGGTTGGGCGTCCCGTGCGCTCGGTCTGAAGATCGACGATGCGTTGCAGGACTATCGCCGCACCGGCGATATGACCCCTGTGCGCGACGCGCTGCGGATCGGTTACGGCGAGGAGGCCTATGACGAAGCCTTCGCGTCAATCGACGAGGATACGCTTCTGGAACGCGCCGGGACGGTGACGCGCGGCGTGCCGATCGCGACGCCGGTCTTCGATGGCGCCAAGGAAGCGGATGTCAACGATGCACTGACCCGGGCCGGTTTCGACCAATCTGGCCAGTCGGACCTCTTCGACGGACGCACCGGCGAACAGTTCGCGCGGAAGGTCACGGTGGGTGTGAAGTATCTTCTGAAGCTTCATCACCTTGTCGATGACAAGATCCACGCGCGCTCGACCGGGCCTTACAGCCTTGTGACGCAGCAGCCTCTGGGCGGTAAAGCCCAGTTCGGCGGCCAGCGTTTCGGGGAAATGGAGGTCTGGGCGCTGGAAGCCTACGGCGCGGCCTACACGCTGCAGGAGATGCTCACCGTCAAGTCGGACGACGTGGCCGGCCGCACCAAGGTCTATGAGGCCATCGTGCGCGGCGACGACGCCTTCGAGGCGGGCATTCCGGAAAGCTTCAACG
>NZ_JBARVQ010000655.1:0-4579 GCF_049646345.1 Albidovulum sp.
CCGCCAAGGTCTGTTAAGGGCGCTCAGCGGACGAACACGATTTGCGGACATGCCCTTTGCGTTTTCTGACAAGGATGTGAGCGGATTGTCACAAATCTGGTAAAGCGACGGAACCGGCATCATCTGACGTTAAACAAATGCTGCTATGGCCACGGCCTTGCAGAGCGGGGGCCGGACGATTAGATTTCGGGGTCCTCGACTGGAAAGAGAGGGTCAGAGCCATGTCGAACTATGCAAACCTTCCCGCGCCGAGCCCCGAGCAGGGACTGAACCGCTATATGCAGGAAATCCGCAAGTTTCCGCTTCTGGAACCGGAAGAGGAATACATGCTGGCCAAGCGCTGGGTGGATCATGAGGACAGCTCGGCCGCCCACCGGATGGTCACCTCGCACCTGCGCCTGGCCGCCAAGATCGCCATGGGCTATCGCGGCTATGGATTGCCGCAGGCCGAGGTTATTTCCGAGGCCAATGTGGGCCTGATGCAGGCCGTCAAGCGCTTCGATCCCGAAAAGGGCTTTCGCCTTGCCACCTACGCGATGTGGTGGATCCGGGCCTCGATCCAGGAATATATCCTGCGATCCTGGAGCCTTGTGAAACTTGGCACCACCTCGGCCCAGAAGAAGCTGTTCTTCAATCTGCGTAAAGCCAAGTCAAAGATCGGCGCGCTGGAAGAGGGCGATTTGCGGCCGGAGCACGTGCAGAAGATTGCAACCGACCTCAATGTAAGCGAGGCCGAGGTTGTTGCAATGAACCGGCGTCTGTCGGGCGGCGATGCGTCGCTCAACGCGACCGTGGGGGCCGAGGATGGCACCGCGCAGTGGCAGGACTGGCTGGAGGACGAGGACGCCGATCAGGCCGGGCATTATGCCGAGGCCGATGAATTGTCGGTGCGCCGGGAATTGCTGGAACAGGCGATGGCGGTCCTGAATGACCGCGAACGCGATATTCTGATCCAGCGCCGTCTTTCAGATGAGCCGATGACGCTGGAAGATCTCTCGGGGCAATATGATGTCAGCCGCGAACGCATCCGCCAGATCGAGGTGCGCGCCTTCGAAAAGCTGCAAAGCGAAATGCGCAAGCTCGCGGCCGAAAAGGGCATGATCGTTCCCGCCTGACGGCCTTTGGCGTCCGATCCTCAGGTTATTTTATGCCGGGGCGCATGGTCGCCCCGGCCATTCAGTGGAAAAACCGGTTTCGCCCGCCTGCAAGCCCAGCTATACGGTGCCGGGTTTGCCTTTGAGGGAGCGTGACGGATGGCCAATGTCGTGGTGGTTGGAGCCCAGTGGGGCGACGAGGGCAAGGGCAAGATCGTCGACTGGCTTTCCGAACGCGCCGATGTGATCGCGCGCTTTCAGGGCGGCCATAATGCCGGCCATACGCTGGTCATTGACGGTCAGGTCTACAAGCTGAACGCCTTGCCTTCGGGTGTCGTCCGCGGTGGCAAGCTTTCGGTCATCGGCAATGGCGTCGTGCTCGACCCCTGGCATCTGGTCAAGGAAATTGCCTCGATCCGCGAACAGGGGGTGGTGATCAGCCCCGAAACGCTGATGATCGCCGAGAATACACCTTTGATCCTGCCCTTCCACGGTGAGCTTGACCGCGCGCGCGAGGGCCAGAATTCGGTTGCCAAGATCGGCACGACGGGGCGCGGCATTGGTCCCGCCTATGAGGACAAGGTTGGCCGCCGGGTGATCCGGGTCGCGGATCTTGCCGATGATGCGACGCTGGAACTTCGGGTCGACCGGGCTTTGGTCCACCACAACGCCTTGCGCAACGGTCTTGGCCTTGGGCCGATTGACCGTGACGCGCTGCTGGCCGAGCTTCGGGCGATTGCCCCCCAGATCCTGCCCTATGCGGCGCCGGTCTGGAAGGTGATGAACGACGCGCGCAAATCCGGCAAGCGTATCCTCTTCGAAGGCGCGCAGGGCGCGCTTCTGGACATCGATTTCGGCACCTATCCCTTTGTCACTTCGTCGAACGTGATCGCCGGGCAGGCGGCGACCGGCACCGGGATCGGGCCGGGGGCGATCGATTTCGTCCTGGGCATCGTCAAGGCCTATACGACCCGTGTGGGCGAGGGGCCGTTCCCGACCGAGCTGGACGATGACGATGGCCAGCGGTTGGGCGAGCGGGGTCGCGAATTTGGCACCGTCACGGGCCGCAAGCGCCGCTGCGGCTGGTTCGATGCCTGTCTTGTGCGCCAGACCTGCGCCACATCGGGCGTCAAGGGCATCGCGCTGACCAAGCTCGACGTCTTGGACGGGTTCGAGACGCTGAAGATCTGCGTCGGTTATGAGGTCGATGGCGAGCGGATGGATTATCTGCCGATGGCGGCCGACAAGCAGACCCGCTGCACGCCGATCTATGAGGAGATGCCGGGCTGGCAGGAATCGACCGAAGGCGCGCGGAGCTGGGCCGAGCTGCCCGCGAACGCGATCAAATATGTCCGCCGGGTCGAAGAACTGATCGATTGCCCGGTGGCGCTTCTTTCCACCAGCCCCGAACGTGACGATACGATCCTTGTCACCGACCCGTTCGCCGACTGATGCTGAGCTATCGCAACCGTCGGCGCCTGGCGCTTCTGATCCTGCTGGTGGGCCTGCCCGCCTATCTGATCGTGGCCATCACCGCGGTAAACTGGATGGATGCGACCTGGGGCCGCCAGCCGATCTGGGCCGAGGTGCTGATCTATCTGGCTCTGGGATTCCTGTGGATCCTGCCGTTCCGCTTCGTCTTCCGGGGCATCGGCAAGCCCGACCCCGAGGCGGAAAAACAATCGGAGCGATCCGGGGACCGCTCCGCCTGAAACGCTTTAGCGGGAAGCGGTTTTTTCTTCAGCCAGGAACTTTGACGTCCCGGTGATCGTGAACTGGCCCCGGCTGATCTTCTGGATCTTGCCTTCGCGCAGCAGCATGCCGAAGGACCGCAAGCCCGCCTCGCGGCTGAAATCGTCATCTTCGGCGACATCGGCCACCTTGCGCAGGATCTCGGGGCGTGAGAAATGCGGCTGCCCTTCCACGGTTGCAGTATAGGCGGCAGCGGCCTCCAGAAGTTCGGACAGGCCGGTCGCGCCGAGCCGTTCGGCGAATTCGGCAAAGCTTTTTGCGTCATTGGGTGAGATCGGCGCGTCATCGCCGTCGTACTCATAAGCGCCGGTTTCGAAGGCGTCGTCGTCATCGTCCTGCAGGAAGGTGCTGGCAGCGACGCTGCGCGGCTGCACGGTATCGTCGTCGCGACCCTGGTCATGGTCATCGACGCGCTGTTCGGTCACCAGAACCAGCGGTGTGGCCGATTTTTCCGCCGTGGGGCGCGGCGTCGCCGCTGCGGCAGCGGTTTCGGGGCGACGTGGCCGGACCGCCTTCGACAGATCGTCGCGATAGCGGTTCATGTTCGTATCGGACTCGTCCGGCGATATGGGATTAGGGTCGTAGGAAGACGACAGTTTGCGGTCGGCGACGGTCGCGGCAACGGCGGCCTTCAGATGCGAGATGGCCGAGAAGCGACGGCGGTTTTCGACGCCCTCCAGTTTGGACTTCGCCTCTTCCATCAGCCGTTCGACCGAGGCATCGCCATCGCCTGAGGTGCTTTCAAGAATCGTAAGGCCTTCATGCGCGTCGCGGCGCGCTTCCCTGGCAATCGCGGCCAGTTCGCGGGCAAGATCGTCCTCCGCGCCGATGCCGGTTCCACCAATTGCCGCGTCGATGCCGGCCAGAAGGGCGGCGTCGTCATCGGCCCCAAGCTCTTCGTTCTGCGGCTCTTCATCGGTATCGGGGTCGATATCGTCGACAAGGGCCGCGAAGATGGCGGAACGGCTGGTGTCTTCTTCCTGCGGGGCGTCGGTTGCGGCCGGAAAGGTCCCGGGCGCATCTTCCTTGCGGTTGATCTTGATCACGCGCGCCCGCGCACCGCTGACGGGTGCCCAATCCTCGGCCTGATCCGGGTCGGGTCCGGCGCTGTCGGCAGGCTGGGGCGCGTCGGTGCGCCAGGCCGCCAGGTCCAGGGCCTGTTCGGCAGCTTCCGCATCCTCGGCGACATCATCCATTTCGTCGGCGATTGCCGCGTCCTCGACCTCTTCGGTCTCATCGGCTGCGCTGATGGGCGCGGCCTCAGCCTCGGCAAGTTCAGCCCCGGCGCTGACGGGTTCGCCCCCGTCCTCGGTCGCTTCCGCCTCGGCGGTCACGTCGTCCTGTTCAGCTTCGGCGACTGCCGCGTCGGTTTCATCCTCCGCGTCTTCGATCACATCGGAGGGCTGAGCGGCCGTTTCGGCACCGATGTCGCCTGCAAAAGGTGCAGGCTCCGCCACTTCGGAAACATCCTCCGCGACCGCATCACCGGTTTCGTCTTCGGCCTGTGCGGTTTCGGGGGCCTCGGCCATATCCGCCGCAGCAGCCTCTGCCATGTCGGTTTTACGGGCCTTGATGACATCGAGGCCGGTATCGTCGAATTCGACGTCGCTCAGATCCTCATCAAGGTCGAGGCCGAAGCGGAAATCCTCGGCCAGATCGGAATCCTCATCTGCGTGGGCGGGAATCGCGACCGCATCGGCGGGGCCCGGGCGGGCCGCCTCGGCCGTGGCGCG
>NZ_JBARVQ010000656.1:0-5747 GCF_049646345.1 Albidovulum sp.
TCGGACCTTTCAGACCCGGCGCGGGCGGGCTAGCCTGCCGCAAACTTCCGGCAGGATCCGATGCAAAACCGCTTAGCCCTGATCTTCGTGCTCGCGACCGTGATGATTGACGCCATCGGCATCGGCATCATCTTTCCGGTCATGCCCGACCTGATCGGTGAGGTGACGGGCGGCGATCTTTCGGATGCCGCCCTGTGGGGCGGGCTCTTGGCCACATCCTTCGCCGTGATGCAGTTCCTCTTCGGCCCCATTGTCGGCAACCTCTCAGACCGTTTCGGGCGGCGACCGGTTATGCTGACCGCGCTCGGCATCATGGCAGTCGACTACATGATCATGGCAGTGGCTGGCACGATCTGGATGCTGATGGCGGGTCGCATCGTCGCCGGGATCACGGCGGCGACCTATACCACCGCGATGGCCTATATGGCCGATATCTCGGCCAGGGAGGATCGAGCGAAACGGTTCGGCCTGATCGGCGCGGCCTTCGGCCTTGGTTTCATCGCGGGGCCGTTCCTCGGCAGCCTCCTTTCAACCCTCGGCATCCGCGCGCCGTTCTGGGGTGCGGCAGTCATTTCAGCGGCCAATCTGATCTTCGGCTTCCTGATCCTGCCCGAATCCGTGACCGACAGCATCCGCCGCCCATTCACCTGGGCGCGGGCCAATCCGCTGGCGGCGTTCAGAGCCATCGGACGCCTGCCGGGCCTCGGGCGGCTTCTAACGCTCTATCTCGTCTACAACGTGGCACTCCATGTCTATGAGGCGGTCTGGGCTTTCTACGGCAAGGCGCAATTCGGTTGGGACCCGTTCATGATCGGTGTCTCGCTCGCGACATACGGGCTCTTTTTCACCCTGACCCAGGCCTTCGCCATCGGCCCGATCATCAAGGCGGTTGGCGAATACCGGGCAGCGTTCTGGGGGCTCGCCATCGAAATCGTCGCCTGCCTGATCTTCGGCTTTCTAACCTCGGGTGCTGCGGCCATCGCCTTCACCGCCTTTGCCGCCCTCGGCTCTATCGCCGGGCCCGCGATGCAGGGGCTGATGTCGAACGGCACACCCGACGACCAGCAGGGCGAATTGCAGGGTGTCATCGCCTCGCTGACGGCGGTCGGCATGATCCTGTCGCCCTTGCTGATGACCGGCACGTTTTCGATCTTCACCCGACCCGATGCCCCGATCCACGCGCCGGGCGCGCCGTTCCTACTGGCCGCGATCCTATTGGTCGTTTGTGTTCCAATCCTTGTCGCCCGACCGCGCGAACCGGGACCGACCGGGCCATTAGCCGGATGATGAGAGGAGAAAGCGATGACCAAAATCCGCGCCGCCATCTGCCACGAAGTCGGCCAGCCACTGAGCATTGAGACCGTGGACCTGCGCGCACCGGGCCCGGGCGAGGTCGAGGTCACGCTCGACGCCTGCGCGATCTGCTTTTCCGACATCTCCTTCATGGATGGCGGCTGGGGTGGCGATCTGCCGGCCGTCTATGGTCATGAGGCGGCGGGCCGGGTCAGCGCGGCCGGGCCCGGTGCACGATACCGGACCGGCGACAAGGTGCTGGTCACCCTCATCCGTTCCTGCGGGCAATGCCCGACCTGCGCTTCGGGCCGCCCTGCGCTCTGCCCGACCCAGCCGCGACCCGGCAGCCCGCTGACGCTGAACGGCGGCCCGGTCGCCCACGGGCTCGATTGCGGCGCCTTCGCCGAACGGGTCGTGGTGCATGAAAGCCAGCTTGCCCCCCTGCCCGACGGCATCCCGATGGAGGCGGCGGCGCTGATTTCCTGCGGCGTGATCACCGGGCTCGGGGCCGCGGTCAACACCGCCCGCATCCGGCCGGGCGAGGTCGTGGTGGTGATCGGCGCGGGCGGTGTCGGCCTCAACGCCATTCAGGGCGCGCGGCTTTCGGGGGCCGCCCGCATCATCGCGGTCGATACAAACCCCGCGAAACTGGACGTCGCGAAGGAATTCGGCGCGACCGACGGCGTGCTGGCGACAGCGGAAAAACCCTGGGCCGAGGTCAAGCGCATTGCCGGGCGCGGCGCCGATGCGGTCCTCGTCACCGTCGGCGCGATTCCGGCCTACGACACCGCCACCCGCTACCTCGCCAATGGCGGCCGCATGGTGGCGGTCGGCATGCCGCATTCCGGTGCGAAGTCTGAGTGGGAGCCTGTGATCTTCACCTATACCGGCAATGCGATGATCGGATCGAACATGGGCGATACGGTGCTGCCACGTGACATCCCGTGGATCACCGACCTTTACCTGCAGGGCCGCCTGAAACTCGATGAACTCATCTCCGGCCGCTGGTCGCTCGACCAGATCAACGAGGCCATAGCCGACACCAGATCAGGCGCCGCCCGCCGCAACGTCATTCTGTTCGGAGCCTAATCGTCATCGAACGCCCCGTCCCACGCAAAGCCCACGATGACTGCCTCATCGCCGCTCATCGCGCGGTAAAGCGCCAGCGCGGACAGGTTATCGCGTTCCGTAGCCAGCCAGATGCCGCCACTGCAGCCCCGCGCCCGTGCCTCGGCAAACAGCCGTTCGCAGACCGCCCGGCCGATCCCCTGCCGCTGCCATTCATCCCGTACACCGACCTCATTGATGAAAAACGAAGGCTGCTTGTCCGGATGCAGCAGCACTGTCCCCGAGGCAAAGCCAACGACCTCGTCGCCCCAAAGGGCGACGACGATCAGATGCCCGGGATCGGCCAGAAAGGCCCGCGTCTGATCCGGGTCCACCGGCTTGTCGAACACCCCGTCAGGCACGGCCAAAAGAAGGCCGAGATCGTCTGGCGCAAGGCAACGATAGCTGATCCGATTGCTCATTCCATCTGGCCTTTCCAATCGCCATGACCCGGCCCCGAAACCCTGAGTGAGGATAGAATGAAACTCAAGGACCTTGAAATCTTCACCGTCGCCCCCCCCGCCCCCGGCTGGGGCGGGCGCTACTGGATTTTCACCAAACTCACCACCGATGATGGGATCACCGGCTACGGCGAATGTTATGCCTCCTCGGTGGGCCCCAAGGCGATGGAAGCGGTGATCACGGATGTCTTCAATCGCCACATGGCGGGCGAGAACCCCGAAAACATCGAACTGATGTTCCGCCGCGCCTATTCCTCGGGCTTCACCCAGCGACCCGACCTGACGGTCATGGGCGCATGGTCGGGGCTCGAGATCGCCTGCTGGGACATCATCGGCAAGGCGCTGAACCGCCCGGTCCACGCGCTTCTTGGCGGCAAGATCAACGAACGGCTGCGCAGCTACACCTATCTCTATCCCGAAGCGGGCAAGGAAACGGGGGAATTCTGGGTCAATCCCGACATGACCGCCGAGGCCGCAGCCCGTTTCGTCGATATGGGCTTCACGGCGGTCAAGTTCGACCCTGCCGGCCCCTATACGATCCGCGGCGGGCATGACCCGAGCCAGTCGGACATCACCCGCTCGGCCGCCTTCTGCAAGGCGATCCGCGAAGCGGTCGGCGACCGTGCCGACCTGCTCTTCGGCACCCACGGCCAGTTCAACGTCGCGGGTGCTGTGCGCCTCGCGCAGGCGATCGAACCCTATGGCCCCTTGTGGTACGAAGAGCCGATCCCGCCTGACAACCTTCTGGACTTCGCCGAAGTGCAGAAAGCCGTGCGCATCCCCGTGGCCACGGGTGAAAGGTTCTGCACCAAGGCCGAATTCGCGACCGTTCTTCGGACCGGCGGGACCCGCATCCTGCAACCCGCTCTCGGCAGGGCGGGCGGCATCCTCGAATGCAAGAAGATCGCCGCGATTGCCGAAGTCTTCACCGCCCAGATGGCCCCGCATCTTTATGCCGGTCCGGTGGAATGGGCCGCGAATGTGCAACTCGGCGCCTCGATCCCCAACCTTCTGATGGTCGAAACGATCGAGACCGGCGGGGCCTTCCACCTTGCGCTGATCAAAAACTCGATCAAGTGGGAAAACGGCTATGTCATCGTCCCCGACGCGCCGGGCCTCGGCATCGAGTTCGACGAGGATCTGGCCCGCGCCCATCCCTTCACCGGAACCGGGTTGCACTTGCAGATGCAGGAAGCGCCCTGCGATTACACGCGCCCGAACTGGTTCGAAGGCGGCGCGCCGGCCACGAGAAAACCCGGCTGACCACAATCACGCGCAGCATGACAAACCGCTGCCCGACTTCGGTTAGGCAGCGGCAACCACGGCTTGGACATGTCGGCAGATATGGTTGAGGCAGTGTCCGCATGACTGTTGTTGTCCCGCGTTCCCACGCGTTCGGATACGGTCCGACAAAGCAATGTCTTTATGTAATAGATTTTCCGCCTGCGGCGTTTCGGTGAGGGCTTACGGCTGACACCCGACCTCTGCCACCGAGAACTGACTGCAACGTATGTTTCAGGCAGAACGGCGTGACAGAGGCGGGGTTTCTTGACGGTTATTGTTGTCTGGGTCTTTTTGCGAGCGGAGCGCCATCAGCATTATCAGCATCATCAGCATCATCAGCATCATCAGCATCTCGGCCGCCACCGCCCTCAGCTTCAGGCGAATCGGCAACTTGCTGGCTGGGCGAGTTCAAAACATTATCGATCAATGCATCTGCGTCTATAAAGGGACCAAAGTTCGGGACAATACCCTCCACTGCGGCCGCTACTTCATCTTCGCCCTGACTCTCGTTTCCGTCCGCGCCACCAGCGGAACCAGCTCCGCCGCCACCGCCTTCAGCGGCAGGCGGATTGGTGCTGTCACCGTCGGGGTTGTCTATCATGTCCTGTATAATTGCATCTACGTCTGCTCCGATGTCTACCAGCGAGGAGCCGGTCTGACTGGTATCCTGAACCTGTTCGCCCGAAGAGGATCCGGGCTGGGTTCCGCTCGGGACCGGAGCCGGGGCCGGGTCGGATATCGTCCCTTCACTTCCTTCAGACACGCCAGAGTTTGTGCCCCGCGCAATATTCGGCACAGTATTCGTGTTTCGGGCTCCAGTCTGGCCTTCGACCGTGTTTTGGGTTCCGCTCGTATTCTGGGTCGTACTCTGCGCCCCTCTCCTCCACTCACCCATAGCGGTGTCGTAATAGTATCTGTATATGTCGCTATAGTCAGGAGTTGCGGCTCTGGGGTTGTTGATTACGATAATCCCGATATCCGCTCTGAAAATGACCGCATAGTAGATTCCATTGACTTTGATCACATGCCGGGGCTTTTGGGCAGCCGTCAGCACCCGTGAGCCAGTGGATTGCTTGACCACGGCATCCGCGCTGACGCTGTAAAGCCCCGGATAGCCGGCAACCGCGGTCAGCTTTTGCTCAGCATTGGTGATTTCGACTTTGGCGATATATCTTCTGATCGGTTGCTCCCCGGACACTCGAGCCGACGGAAGCGTGGATCCGGTTGCTGAGGCTTGGCCTTCGCGCACCGTTGGCGCCACGTTCGACCCTGACGGCGCGTTCGCGCCGGGCGCCACGTTCGACCCTGACGGCGGGTTCGCGACGGGGGCCACGTTCGACCCTGACGGCGGGTTCGCGCCGGGCACCACGTTCGACCCTGACGGCGCGTTCCTTTGTCTCGCAATGACGGCCGCGATGTTATCCCAGTTCCCTGCAACACTATCGTAACGGAATCCGAGATTTACAGATGGCACCTCGCCTTGACGAGTAATGTTCATTGGGTTTTGGGGAATTACAGATCCTGTGGAATCTCTCAAAGCGACAAGGACGAATTCATCCACGATTCTGATCACATATCCGGTGTTTTGGTGGGGCTGCAGCG
>NZ_JBARVQ010000657.1:0-1877 GCF_049646345.1 Albidovulum sp.
CCACCGGACGCGCCGCCAATACGATCATATTCCCAACCGCGGTGCTGCAGCATGACACGCTTCCAGATTTGAACGTATCAAATGAAGCCGTCAATCTCTATCTGCCGCCATCCTTCTTTCTCTGCCGCAAAATCGCCGTGCCGCCCGCCGGAACGCGTCATCTTGGAAAGATTGCCGAACTTGACCTTGCCCGCCGCACACCCTTTCGGCAGGACGAGGTGTACTGGGCGCTTTCCAGCAACCTGCTTGCCGGGTCTGATGCAACGGCAATCCAATGGATAGCGCGCAAGAGCGATGTTGAACTCATGCGTACACGTCTCGCAGGCCAGAAACTGGGGCTGAGAAAGGTCTTTGCGAGCGATGATGACCGACCTGTTCCCATCGCTGACTTCTCCGCCCAGATCAGCCGCGGTGCGGTAATCTGGCGCCGCGCGAATGCGCTTCTCTCAGCCGCAATTGTAGCTGCCGGTATCGCCATGGTAGCCTTGCCAGCGATCCAACAGGCGCAGCAGGCGCGCGAGCTGACAGTGCAGCTCGATGAGTTGCGGGCGGAGACCGGTACTCTGCGGCGAGACGTTGAAGACCAACGCGCGGCCGATATGCAACGGGGGACATTGCTGGATGCCGTCATCGACAGAAACCGACTGTCGCATGTTTTACGTGAACTTACGGTTTCGGTTCCGGACACTGTCTGGGTGTCGGAACTGGCCTTTCAGGCGGATCGGCTGCTCGTGTCGGCCGAAATTGACGGGTCTGCGGCCGAACTCGTTATCGCGCTCGCATCGGATCGCAAGTTTATCGACCCCAGACTGACTGGTCGTGTGGAGACGATCCAGAACGGCGATGAACGGTTTCAGTTGAGCCTCGGGCTGAGGGATGTGAAATGACCTTCCTGACCCGGCAGTTCTCCTCGGCGCTGGCAATCGCGCTTCCCTTGTTTCTCTTGCTCCTGGTCTGGGTGGCCATTTTCCAGCCGTTTGTGACATGGCGTGGCCAGACGGCGGAAGAGCTTGCCAGTCTCGCGTCATCCCTTTCCGATCTGGAAACCCGGCGACAGAATCTCTTGGAACAATCCAGAGCTCAGCAATCGACCGATCTCGATGACATCGTCTGGGTGGGCAGCCAGCTTGGCGAAGTCAACGCGCTTGCACAAACCCGGATAGGTGCTATGGCACGCGAACATGGTGTATCACTCCGATCCGTCACACCGCAGTCAAACACGGCGCGGGACGATTTTCCGGCCATCGGATTTCGGATCGAAGGCGAGGCGCCCCTTGATTTCCTTGTGCACTTTCTCGTGTCGCTGGAATTCAACCAACCAGCTTTGATCGTTGAGAAGGCAACAATCCGGCGGCTGAACCGCGCGGGTTCAACTGAGGGTCAGCCGGCGGTTTTCGTGCAACTGGACGTCATCGCTCCGGTCAATGTGGCCGGGGGTGTAACCCAATGAGACGGGTTCTTTTACCTCTGGCCGGCACGGCCGGGTTGCTGCTTATTCTCACGGCGCAGGGTGCTCTACTCTTGCGAAGTGATGACCGCGTTGAAGAAGGGGTAGACCTGCAACGCGTCGCAGAAGAGCCGGCCACTGCCGAGAACGCAGTAGCGCACCCGCTGCCATCGGCCCGTCCGGATATCTACTACGCGGCAATCACCGAGCGCCCGCTTTTTTCGCCGACGCGACGGCCCCAGTCGTCGGAGAGCGAACCTGAAAAGGCCGAGCCTGTGGAGGATATTGCCGCAGAATCGCAGGATACAGGTCGCGACGCGCCCGCAATCCGTCTACTGGGCATTATGAGCGGGACCGGTACTCCGTCCGCGCTGATCGCTGCCGAGGACGGCGTGAGCGAATGGCACAAAGCTGGGGCATCCCTCGGCAC
>NZ_JBARVQ010000658.1:0-2879 GCF_049646345.1 Albidovulum sp.
GCCTCGGCCCATGCGCTGATCGAGATCCTCTCGCGTGCCGGACTCCCCGACGGGGTGATCAACGTCGTCTTCGGGCGCGGCTCCGAACTCGGGCCGGTGCTGACAGGCAGCGCCAAGGTCGCAGGCATCTCTTTTACCGGATCGGTCGGCACCGGGCGCGGCATTGCCGCCACCTGCGGTGCCAATCTGAAGAAATGCCAGCTGGAAATGGGCGGCAAAAACCCGATGGTCGTGCTCGAAGATGCCGACCTTGACCTTGCGGTCGAAGCCAGCCTCAACGGCGCCTACTATTCCACCGGCCAGCGCTGCACCGCCTCCTCGCGGCTGATCGTGACGACGGGCATCCACGACCGCTTCGTCGCGGCGCTTGCCGACCGCGCGAAAGCGCTGAAGGTCGGCCCGGCGCTGGAGGCGGGCAGCCAGATGGGCCCCGTCGTCGATGAAAAGCAGATGGCACAGAACATGGCCTATATCGACATCGCGCGGGACGAAGGCGGCACCGTCACCGGCGGCGCGCGCCTGAATGCCGCGACCGAAGGCTGGTTCATGGCTCCCGCTCTGGTCACCGACACCAGCAATGCCATGCGCATCAATCGCGAAGAGGTCTTCGGCCCCGTCGCATCCGTCATCCGCGTGAAGGACTACGATGAGGCCTTGGCCGTCGCGAACGACACCGAATTTTGCCTCTCTGCCGGGATCTGCACCGCCAGCCTGAAACACGCCCACCACTTCCGTGCCAGTTCGCAGGCCGGTATGGTCATGGTCAACCTGCCGACAGCCGGGGTCGATTACCACGTGCCCTTCGGCGGCACCAAGGGGTCGAGCTTCGGATCGCGTGAACAGGGGCGCTATGCCGCCGAGTTCTACACCACCGTCAAGACTGCCTATCTAATGGCATAACCCTCAGTCAACAGAGCCCGAATTGACCGCCACCACCACCGCCCGCGCCGATCAATCCCCCTTGACCGATCTGGTCGTGATCGGCGCGGGTGTCATCGGGCTCTCGATCGCCCATGCCGCAATTGAGCGCGGCATGGGCGTATTGATTATCGACCGCACCGGCCCTGCCGCCGGGGCTTCGGCCGGGAACGCGAGCGGATTTGCCTTTTCAGGCATCCACCCGCTCGCCTCGCCCGACACGCTCTTTTCCGCGCCGAAATGGCTGTTGGACCCGCTTGGGCCGCTTTCCATCCCGCCGCGCTACGCGCTTCAGATCGCCCCATGGATGGCGCGCTTCGCGAAGGAAAGTCTGCCCGGCAAGGTGATCGCCTCGCGCAAGGCGCAAGCGGCGCTGATGCTGCATTCGCGGACCGTGCTGGAACCATTGATGGCGCTGACCGGCACCACGGACATGTTGACCAAATCCGGCAATATCGAGGTCTATGAGACCGCCCAGGGCTTCGAAGGCGGCCTCAGGAAATGGGAGCTTGCCGCCGAATACGGGTTCATTGGGCGGCCGCTGGTGGGGGCCGAGGCCATTGCTGAAGTTCAGCCCGGCCTTTCGCCCCGCATCACCCACGCCATCGCGACCGAGGATTGGTGGGCGCTGGCCGATCCAAAGCTTTACACGCTGGCGCTGGCCAAAGCGCTGACCGGGAAGGGCGGGCGGATTGAAACCGCCGAGGCCCGCGCGCTCTCCGTCAGCCCGGACGGCGTGACGGTCCAGCTTGCCGATGGCACCACGCTTTCCGCCCGCCAGGCGGTCGTCGCGGCGGGCGCCCATTCCCATCGGCTGACCGCGACGCTTGGTGACCGTATCCCGCTGGAGACCGAACGCGGCTACAACACCACGCTGCCGCCCGGGGCCTTTGACCTCCGCCGTCACATCACCTTCGCCGAACACGGCTTCGTCGCCTCGCCCCTCTCGACCGGCATCCGCGTCGGCGGGGCTGTTGAACTCGGCGGGCTCGACCTGCCGCCGAACTATGCGCGTGCGAAGGCGATGCTGAAGAAGGCCGCAGGGCTCATGCCGGGGCTAAAGACGGAAGGCGGCACCGAATGGATGGGCTTCCGTCCCTCGCTGCCCGACACTTTGCCCGCCATCGGCCGCGCTACCCGCGCGCCGAACGTGATCTACGCCTTTGGCCACGGCCATCTCGGCCTGACGCAATCGGCGGGCACCGCTGGCCTTGTGGCAAGCCTCCTCACCGGCACAGCCCCCGCCATCGACCTTACCCCCTTCGCGCCGAACCGTTTCAGGGGGCTTGGCCGTGCACCGTTGTGATCGCATTGCTGGAAAGATGCTGCGAACCGTGAGGGCCGGGCAAAGGCAGCACCGCGTCCAATATGTTCATCCCGAACCACCAACAGGGCCTGATATGACCAGCCACACCTTCCTCTGCATCGACGGCCATACCTGCGGCAATCCGGTCCGCCTTGTGGCGGGTGGCGCACCGCAGCTTCAGGGCAAGACCATGCTCGAACGCCGCGCGCATTTCCTGGCCGAATTCGACTGGATCCGCACAGGCCTGATGTTCGAACCCCGCGGCCACGACCAGATGTCGGGTTCCATCCTCTATCCGCCGACCCGCGAGGATTGCGACGTCGGCGTTCTCTTCATTGAAACATCCGGCTGCCTGCCGATGTGCGGCCATGGCACCATCGGCACCGTCACCACCGCCATCGAACATGGCCTTGTCACGCCCAAGACCCCCGGCATCCTGCGGCTCGACACCCCCGCCGGGCTGGTGATCGCCGAATACCGGCAGGAGGGGCGCTTTGTCGAAGAGGTCCGCCTGACCAACGTCCCCGCCTTCCTGTACGCCGAAGGCCTGACCGCCGAGGTGGACGGCCTTGGCGAGATCACCGTCGATGTCGCCTATGGTGGCAACTTCTATGCCATCGTCGAAGCTCAGCAGAATTTCCGCGACATCGAAGAC
>NZ_JBARVQ010000659.1:0-1606 GCF_049646345.1 Albidovulum sp.
CTTGAGGCTGAAAAGCGGGCGCAACTGACACGGATCGGTCGTGGCGCGGGCAAGGCCGAATTCCACCTCCTGCATCGTATGATCGGTGCGGTGAAGCTGCAGCCTGACCCGCCGCGCGCCGTGGCCGCGTTCGGTCAGCCGGTCGCAGAGGGGCGGCAGCAGCCGGTCGATCCCGGCCATGATATCCTCGGGCAGGCCGATCGGGTCGGGGAAGGTCAGCCGGACGGCAAAATGCAAAGGCGGTCGGGCGGGAGAGACCGGTTCCTGCGCCACCCCCAAAGCCTGATCCAGGCGGCAGACCAGATCGCGCCCGAAACGCCGGGCCAGGGGCGCGCGCGGCATGCCAAGGATGTCGCCGACATGACGCAGCCCGAGCCGTGCCAGCCCATGCACCGTCGCCTCGTCGATCCTGAGCGCGGCGAGCGGCAACGGGGCAAGTGTCTGGCGCGTAAGGCCGGGCGGCGCGGTGCGCGCGACCGGGGCGGGTGGGGCGATCGTCACCGGCGCGGCCCCCCCCTTGATCCAGTGACGCTTGGCCGCGCGCGCGCGGGTCGCCCGGGCTTCCTGATCGACCGCGTCGCCGCTGCGGTGGCTGACCCCCGACTTGCCGGAATAGCGCGCGAGCCCCCAGGCCGCGCCGACCGTATCGGCGATGCCCGCCTCGACCGTGAGGCTGAGATCGGCGCAATCCGCCGCCACGGCCTGCAGCACGCCCTCTTCGCCCCCGAAAAGATGGGCGGCCCCGGAAAGGTCGATCACCAGCCCGTCGGGCGCCTCTTCGCCCACCCAGGGGCTGAACTTGCCTGCCCAACGGCGCAGGGCGGTCAGAAAGGCGGTCTCCTCATGAAGATTGCGCTGCCGGGTGACAAGATCGGGGCACATGGCCAGCGCATCGGGCAGCGGCTGCCCAAGGTAAAGGCCCGCCCCCTCGGCCGCGGGGGTAAGCGAAGTCAGGACCTTGCGGTTCCCCTCCTCTCCCGCCACGGCAAAAAGCGCCGGTGGCAACCCGCGCATCCGGCGCAGCAGCCGTTCCGCCCCGAGACGGGGAAACCAGAGCGAGAGTATCCGGCGGCCGGGCATGAGAGTGTGTTCCTGATATGTTCCACTCTATCCCTGCCGCAAGCCAGAGTCGAGTCGCTCAGCCGCAGCGGATCGCGGTGATGCGCCCGTCCAGGCCGATTTCGACATTCAGCCGCTGCAGGCTGAAATCGATCGTGAGCGCATCGCCGGGGCGGATGATCCGGATCGGTTCATCAAAGCCGCTCGGGTCGAAGGCGGTTTCCGGCTGTCCGACAAGATGTTGCAGCCCTTCGGCCGAGCAGCTTGCATCGGGCGGATCGGGCCGGTTGGGGTCATCCTGAACGCAGGCGGCAAGCAGGATGATCGCAAGAAGAATGGCAGAAGCTTTCATCGATATGTCGTTTCCCGAATTGCAATATGGGTCAGTATCGCACAGGGTCGGGCCGAAACAATTTCTAAAGAGGGGGAGATTTCTCATGCGCACACGTGCGGCTGTTGCGGTTCAGGCTGGGAAGCCATTGGAGGTTATGGATGTGAACCTTGCCGGTCCGAAGGCGGGCGAGGTTATGGTTGAGATCAAGGCGAC
>NZ_JBARVQ010000660.1:0-20225 GCF_049646345.1 Albidovulum sp.
TGCCGCCGGTGCAGCTTTCCGCCGTGGCGATCATCGCGCCCTTGGCGCGGGCGAGCGCCAGCAGGCGTTCGGCCCGGGTCACAGCGCCATGACCCCATGCGCCAGCCCCGCCGCGATGATCGTGGCGATACCGGCGAAAAGCCCGGCCCAGAGGTCATCCTCCATCGTGCCGAAAGCGCTGTGCTTGCGGTCGGCGCGGCCAATCGGCCCCGGCTTCCAGATGTCGAAAAGACGGAAGAGCAGGAAGGCCGCAACCCAGCCCGGCCAGGGGAAGTTCCAGCTGTCGAGCCCCATCCACCAGAACCCGGCGGAGGGGAAGAGAAGTGCTATCCATTGGCCCGCGACCTCGTCGATGACGATCTCGGACGGGTCCTTTTCGTCCTGCCCTGCGACTGTCTTCGCGGTCGCCCAGAAACCTATGGGCGTGACGATAAGGGTGGCGGCCAGCAGAAGCGGGAAATGCCCGATCCCGTGGATCAAAAGGCCCAACGCAACTGCAACCGCCGATCCCCATGTGCCGGGGGCAGGGCGCAGAAGGCCGGTGCCGAACCAGGTGGCGAGCAGGCGCGGGAAAGTCATGGCTTCACCAATGTGATTGTGGCGATGGCGGCGATGCCTTCCTCGCGGCCGGTGAAACCCAGCCGTTCTGAGGTTGTCGCCTTGACGCTGATACGGTCGGGTTCGACCCCGGTAATGCGGGCGAGTTCCGCAGCCATTTCAATTGCATGCGGGCCGATCTTCGGACGTTCGCAGACCAGCGTCACATCGGCGTTGGAGATCGTGTAGCCCCTGTCGCGCGCGAGCCCCGCCGCATGGGTCAGGAAGATATGGCTTGCCGCGCCCTTCCACTTTGGGTCAGAGGGTGGGAAGTGGCGGCCGATATCGCCCTCGGCCAATGCTCCATAAATAGCGTCGGTCAGGGCATGCATGCCGACATCGGCGTCGGAATGGCCGAGCAGCGCCTTCGAATGCGGCACCCGCACACCGCAAAGCATGACGTGATCACCGTCGGTGAAGGCGTGGACGTCGTAGCCATTGCCGGTGCGGATATCCATGCCAGTCCCCAGCATCCTTTCGGCGCGGGCGAAATCGCCGGGCCAGGTGAGTTTGATATTGTCGTCCTCGCCCTCGACGATGGCGACGTCAAGCCCCGCGGCCAGCGCGACCTCTACGTCGTCGGCAGCCCCGCCCGGATGCGCACGGTGGGCGTCAAGGATTGCCGGGAAATGAAACCCCTGCGGGGTCTGGGCGCGGAACAACCCGTCACGCGGTTGCAGGCCAGTGACCTTCGCATCAGCCCCGGTCCAGAGCGCGTCCGTCACGCCAATCGCGGGGGCGGCGGCTGGCGCGGTTTCCAGTGCGGCCCGCACGCGGGTGATCAGCGCTGGCGAGACCAGGGGGCGAGCGCCGTCGTGAATCAAAACGCGGGATATTTCATTCGGGTCAATGCTTTCCAACGCATTCCTCACAGACTGAGATCGCGTCTCTCCCCCTGCGATCAGCGTGACCTTCCCGGCGAATTCAGTGATCCCGCGCACCATGTCGTCGGGATGAAGGACGACGATGACCCGGCCGGCGCCCTGAAACGCCGCCACGGTCCGGCCAAGCACGCTTTGCCCGCCGAGCATCCGCCATTGCTTGGGTTCGCCGCCCGCCCGTGTGCCGCGTCCCGCCGCGACGATGATGATTGCCGTATCGGTCAAGATAGTCTCCGTTTGCCCTGCTGTAATCCGCCGGGGCCGTATCGGCAATGCCCGGCTGTCGCGCATCGGATGGCATCAGCGCCCAATAATTGGGCGGTCCATGCCTGAACGCGTAGCACCGTGGCGTTTCGGTTGCCTTTTTTCCAAAGCCTGCTTAGGACCAATGCAACCGCACAAGGATTAGGCATTTGGCCCTGACGCTCGGCGATATCACGCTGGACCCGCCGGTCTTTCTGGCCCCGCTGGCCGGGATCACCGACCTGCCGTTCCGGCGTCTGGTGGCGCGGTTCGGCGCGGGGCTGGTGGTGTCGGAGATGGTGGCCTCGGGCGAGCTTTTGACTGAAAAGCCCTCGGTCCGGGCCAAGGCGCGCACCGATCTGGGCCTGGGCGACAATACCGCGACCTCGGTCCAGCTTGCGGGCCGTGAGGCCCGGGCGATGGCCGAGGCCGCGAAAGTCGTGGCGGGCATGGGCGCGCGGATCATCGACATCAATATGGGCTGCCCCGCCAAGAAGGTGACGGGGGGGCTCTCTGGTTCGGCGCTGATGCGCGATCCCGATCACGCGCTGAGCCTGATTGAGGCGGTCGTTGGCGCGGTCGACGTGCCGGTGACGCTGAAATGCCGTCTGGGCTGGGATACCGACTGCCTCAATGCGCCGGTCCTGGCGCGGCGGGCCGAGGCGACCGGGGTGCGGATGATCACCATCCATGGCCGCACAAGGCAGCAGTTCTACAAGGGGTCGGCGGACTGGGCGGCGATCCGTGAGGTGCGGGACGCGGTCACCGTGCCGGTGATCGCCAATGGCGATATCGTCGATACGTCTTCAGCCCGCGCGGCGATGACAGCCTCTGGCGCGACCGGGGTGATGGTCGGGCGCGGGGCGCAGGGCGCGCCCTGGCGGCTGGCTGAGATTGCAGCGGAGCTGTTCGGCGCGGCGGCACCCGTCATCCCGGTGGGTAACAAGCTTTCTGACTTGGTATCAGAGCATTACGAGGCGATGTTGAGCTTTTACGGAGCCGGTCTGGCGGTTCGGATCGCCCGCAAGCATCTGGGCTGGTACATGGATGAAGCCGGGGCTGACCCCACGTTCCGCGCCCGGATGATGACCTGCACCGATCCGGCAGAGGTGCTCCGCCTTATCGCGGAAGCCCTTGCCGATACGAAAAGGCGCGCGGCATGAGCCTGCCCGAAGCCGCGACACTCTGGGCCTCGCTGCCCGTCCCGGCGATCCTGATCGACGATAGCGACCGTGCTGTCGAGTTGAACCCCGCCGCCGAAGCCTTCCTGAATGTCTCGGCCAAGGCGCTGAAGGGGCAGCCGCTCTTTGATCGTCTGGCCATCGACGCGCCTTTGGAAGAGGTCTTTGCCCGGGTCCGCGCCAACCATTCCTCGTTGTTCATCAATGACGTCGATGTCGGCACCGGGGACCGGGCACCGGTCATCTGCAACCTTCAGGCCGCCCCATTGGCCGAACAGCCCGGCACCGTCATCCTGATGATCTCACCCCGCGAACTGGCCGATAGGCTGGGGCGCGGGCCGGGGATGAAGACGGCGGCGCGGTCGGCCATCGGTATGGCCGAGATGCTGGCGCATGAGATCAAGAACCCGCTGGCGGGCATCACCGGCGCGGCGCAGTTGCTGTCGATGAACCTCGGCCCGGAAGACATTGAACTGACAGAATTAATCGTTGAGGAAAGCCGCCGGATCGTAAAGCTTCTGGAGCAGGTGGAACAGTTCGGAAATCTGCGCCCGCCCGAGGTGAAACCGGTCAATATCCACGATGTGCTCGACCGGGCGCGGCGCTCGGCCTTGGTCGGTTTCGCCTCGCACATGACGATAATCGAGGATTACGACCCCTCATTGCCATCGACGAGCGGCGACGCCGATCAGCTTTTGCAGGTTGTGCTGAACCTTCTGAAGAACGCGGCAGAGGCGGCGAAGGGCGCGGCGGGCACGATCCGGTTGCGCACATATTACGATCACGGGTTGCGGCTTCGTCGTGCCGATGGTGGCGGCGTGTCGCTGCCCTTGCAGATCGAGATCAGCGATGACGGACCCGGCATTCCGCCGGACCTTGCAGGCGATATCTTCGATCCTTTCGTGTCGGGGCGGGAGAATGGCACCGGGCTGGGCCTTGCGCTGGTGTCCAAAATCGTCGCCGATCACGGCGGCTGGATCACGGCCGAGTCGGTTCCCGGCCGCACCACCTTTCGCCTGTCGCTGCCCGTTGCATCGAAATCTGAGGAGACGCCCTGATGGATGGAACCGTCCTTGTCGCCGATGACGACCGCACGATCCGCACGGTGCTGACGCAGGCGCTGACGCGGGCGGGGTGCAAGGTGCATGCGACCTCGTCCATGGTCACGCTGATGCGCTGGGTCGAAGAGGGCAAGGGCGATCTGGTGATCTCGGACGTAGTCATGCCCGATGGCAACGGGATCGAGGCACTGCCGAAGATCGCGGCCGAGCGGCCCGGCCTGCCGGTGATCGTGATTTCGGCCCAGAATACGATCATGACCGCCATTCAGGCGGCCGAGGCCGAAGCCTATGATTATCTGCCAAAGCCTTTCGACCTGCCCGACCTGATGAAACGCGCGGCCCGCGCGCTGAGCCAGAAGCGGAAGGCGGCAATGCCTGATCCCGCGCCGCGGGAAGGCGGGGACGACCTGCCGCTGGTGGGCCGGACCCCGGCGATGCAGGCGCTCTACCGGCTTGTGGCGCGGGTGATGAATGCCGATCTGCCGGTGTTGATCACCGGCGAGTCCGGGTCGGGCAAGTCACTGGTGGCCCGCGCGATCCACGATTTTTCCGACCGGCGCACCCTGCCTTTCGTGATCGTGCAGGCGGCTGAGTTGCAAGGCGTCGATGGCCCCTCAGCCGTGCTGTCGCGGGCGCGGGGCGGGACCATCGTCTTTGATGAGATCGGCGATTTCGATGCCGAGGCTCAGGGAAGGATCGTGCGTATGCTGGATGTGCTGCCGGCCACCGCGCCGCGCATTCTTGCCACCAGCCAGCAGGCTCTGGCCGCACGGATCGAGGCGGGCAGCTTCCGCGACGACCTTTTCTACCGGATCGGCGGGGTCACGCTGTCCGTGCCGCCACTGCGCGACCGGGTGGAGGATATCCCGCTTCTGGCCGATCATTTCCTTGCCCGGGCCGAACGGGACGGATTGCCCCCACGGCGTCTGGCCGCCGAAGCGATGGCGCTGATCCGTGCCTATCGCTGGCCGGGCAATGTGCGGCAGTTGGAAAACACTCTCAGGCGGTTGGTCGTGACCGCGCAGGAGGTCGAAATCACCCAGGCAGAGGTCGAGGCCGCCCTTGGCGGCACACCCGCCCCATTGCCGCGCAGCGATGCGCAAGAGCCTGCCGAACGGCTGTCCTCCTCCATTGCGCGCCATTTGCGGCGTTACTTCGATCTGCATGGTGACGGGTTGCCGCCGCCGGGGCTCTACGACCGGATTCTGAAGGAAATGGAGCTGCCGCTGATCGAGATTGCGCTGGATGCCACCGGGGGAAATCAGGCGAAATGCGCCGATCTTCTGGGCATCAACCGAAATACCCTGAGAAAGAAGATCACGGATCTCGATATCCGCGTGACACGGCGCCGTAAGTTGATGTAAAACAGCAACACAAACCGTGGCCCATCTGCGTCAGCAGGTGTAAGGATCACGATATATCGGCGAAGGCCGCGATTGCGGCGCAAGATCAGGGGCAGGCCTCGTGCAGGGCTTAGCGCGCAGTGCATCATGGGAACGGTTCACGCGGTTGCGGCGGCAACGGCGCTTCCAGAACATTGTGACGGTCGGGTTGGTGGTGCTCGGTCCGATCCTGGCACTTGCGACCTTTGTGGCTTTGGGGCCGTTCGGTCAGGGGGCCGAATCCAATTCGCTGCGGCTGATCCTGCTGGCCGACCTTGTCTATTTCCTCGCCCTTGGCGGCATGGTCCTGTCACGCCTCGCCCGTATGATCGCCGCGCGGCGGGCAAAATCGGCCGGATCGCGGCTGCATATGCGCCTGACCGGGGTCTTTGCCGGGATCGCGCTTGTGCCGACAATCCTTGTCGCGGTTTTTGCCGGGCTTACCGTCAATATCGGTCTTGAGGGGTGGTTCTCGGACCGAGTCCGGGGCGTCGTCGGCACCTCGCTGACCGCGGCCGAGGCCTATCAGGAAGAACACCGCCACGATCTGGTCACGGATGCCGGGGCGCTGGCCGATTATCTGAACCGGACCAAGGAAACGACCGTCTTCCTGCCCGACAGCGATCTGAGGCAGCTTCTGACCCAGGGCCAGACCCAGATCCAGCGGGGCCTGCGCGAGGCCTATGTGGTCGACGGTGCGGGAGAGATCAGGGCGCGCGGCGAACGCAGCTATCTGTTCGACTTCGAAAAGCCGACCGATGATGAGATCGCCCGGGCCCAATCCGGCGAAACGGTGATGATCGAGGATTGGGACAACAACGAATTCCGCGCGCTGATCGCGCTTCCTGCCTTTGCCGACCGCCTGCTTTATGTCAGCCGCAATGTCGATGGCCAGATCCTGAACCTGCTGGATGAAACGCGGGCGACCGTCGCCCTTTATCAGCAGCTGGAGGCCTCGCGCGGCCGGGTGCTGTTTGAATTCGGTCTTGTCTATGTTGGTTTCGCGCTGCTTCTGGTTCTTGCCGCGATCTGGATGGGGCTCTGGTTCGCCGAACGCCTGTCGCGGCCCGTGGGGCGGCTTGCCGGGGCGGCCCAGCGGGTTGGCGCGGGCGATCTGGAAGTGCAGGTCGTGGAGGAAGAGGGCGACGATGAGATCGCCATGCTCGGCCGGGTCTTCAACCAGATGACGCGGCAGTTGAACACCCAGCGCGAGGCGCTGATGGACAGTCACCACGTGACCGAGCGGCGGCGGCGGCTGTTTGACTCGGTTCTTTCGTCGGTCACGTCCGGGGTCATCGGACTTGATGCCGAGGGCGATGTGGATTTCCTCAACCGCGCGGCGACACGGCTTCTGGGTCTTGATGAAGTCACCGATCATGACCGCCCCTTGGCCGAGGCCGTGCCGGAATTCGCCGCCCTCTTCGACCGGCTTCGTGACGGGATCGGCGAGGTGGCGCAGGAAGAGATCAAGGTCAGCCGCGAGGGGCGGCTGGAAAGCCTGCTGGTGCGCATGGCGATCCGGCGCAATGCCGAAGATCGACTGGAAGGGTATGTGGTCGCCTTTGACGATGTGACCGAACTTGTCAGCGCACAGCGTATGGCGGCCTGGGGCGATGTCGCCCGCCGCATCGCGCATGAGATCAAGAACCCGCTGACCCCGATCCAGCTTTCCGCCGAACGCATCCGCCGCAAGTTCATCGGCCTCGTGGGGGATGAGGCTGAAACGCTTGGCCAGATGACCGATGTCATCGTGCGTCAGACCGGCGATCTTCGCCGCATCGTCGACGAGTTTTCCAAATTCGCCCGGATGCCCGAACCCGACCGGCGCGACCACGACCTGACCAAGCTAATGCGCGATGCGGTGACCTTGCAGGACGGCGCATTGCACGGGGCGCAACTGGTGGCCGATCTGCCTTCGGAAGCGGTGACTGTCGAACTCGACGCGACCATGATTTCGCAGGCCGTGACGAACCTGATCAAGAATGGCGGCGAGGCGATTGAAAGCCTGACCGAGGCGGGTGTGCCCGAGGGCTATGCACCCGAAGTGCGCGTGTCGATGACGGTCGCGCCGGAACTGGTGACGATCCGCATTGCGGATAACGGCATCGGCCTGCCCGAAGACCGGGCACGGCTGTTCGAGCCTTATGTGACGACACGCGAAAAGGGGACAGGGCTTGGCCTTCCCATCGTCAAGAAGATCATCGAGGAACACGGCGGCACGCTCATCCTGACCGATGCCGAACCGTTTAGTGAGGGCGCCCGACGCGGCGCGATGGCCGAGATTCGCCTGCCCCGGGCGAAGGCTGGGCGAGGGCAGAAAGAGAAAGCCGTTGAAACGGCCGGAGGTGACAGATGAGCGACATTCTGATCGTTGATGACGAACGCGATATCCGTGAACTTATCTCGGACATCCTGAAAGACGAAGGTTTCACAACCCGGCTTGCGTCGAATTCCGACGAATGCATGGCCGAGATCAACAACGAACCGCCAGCATTGATGGTGCTGGATATCTGGCTGAAGGACAGCCGGATGGACGGGATCGACATTCTGAAAACGGTCAAACGCGACAATCCGGATGTGCCGATCATCATCATCTCGGGCCATGGCAATATCGAGATCGCGGTCGCGGCGATCAAGCAGGGGGCCTACGATTTCATCGAAAAGCCTTTCAACATCGACCAGTTGACGGTGGTGATCGCCCGGGCGATGGAAACCTCGCGCCTGCGCCGCGAAAACGCCTCGCTCCGTCGCCGCGATGTAAGTTCTTCGGACATGATCGGGTCGTCGCATTCCTTCCGGGCGCTGAAGGCGCAACTCGACAAGGTCACGAAGTCGAACGGGCGGGTGATGCTGACCGGTCAGCCGGGATCGGGCAAGGAAGTGGCCGCGCGCTATATCCATGTGAATTCCAACCGCGCGAGCGGGCCCTTCGTGTCGGTCGCCTCGGCGGCGATTGAGCCTGAGCGGATGGAAGAGGTGCTCTTTGGCCGCGAGACGGCAGAGCGCGGGGTTGAAAAGGGCCTGCTGGAGCAAGCCCATGGCGGCGTCGTCTATTTCGACGAGGTTGCTGACATGCCGCTTGGCACCCAGTCCAAGATCCTGCGGGTACTGACCGAGCAGCAATTCACCAGGGTCGGCGGGGCCGACAAGGTGCGCGTCGACCTGCGGGTCATATCCTCGACAACGCGCGACCTGTCATCCGAGATCGCGGGGGGGCGCTTCCGGCAAGAGCTTTATGACCGGCTGAATGTCGTGCCGATAGAGGTGCCGTCGCTGGAAGAGCGGCGCGAGGATATTCCCGAACTCTCGAACCACTTCATTGCCGGGTTCAACAAAAGTCAGGGCCTGCCGCTGCGCGATCTGTCGGAGGAAGCCGAGGCATTGATGCAGACGATGGCCTGGCCGGGCAATATCCGCCAGCTTCGGAATGTCATCGAACGGGTGCTGATCCTTGGTGAGACAAGCGGGGCGATCGACGCCAAGGAACTGCCGGGACAAAGCGACGGCCCGGCGGAAGAGGGCCGGGTGGTCCTGTCGGGCGGGCTTGCGACGCTGCCGTTGCGCGAGGCGCGCGAATTGTTCGAACGTGAATACCTGCTGACCCAGATAAACCGGTTCGGCGGCAATATCAGCCGGACCGCGACCTTTGTCGGGATGGAACGCTCGGCCCTGCACCGCAAGCTGAAATCGCTGGGCGTGGTGACGACCTCCAAATCCGGCGCCCGCGTGGCGCATCTGGAGGACGAGGAAGAAGAGGTCTGAGGGCAGCGGTCGCGGCGCGGTGAGGGTCGTTATGACCTTCGGCGCTTACGTAAGGTGGGTTTAAACCCACCTTACAGTTTACCGATATGCCGTGCCGCAGTGGAATTTCGGCGGTTTTGAGCCCATTGCGGTCGTTGCCTCCAGCGCCCTTTCGCCCGGAACCAAGCCGAAGGCGCCGGGCGAGCGCCTGCCCGTCCCGGCGGGCTGGCGCTTTTGCGGCAGCGCGCTTCGCGTGAGGTCAGAGGGGCTTTGTTGCCATAAAGCACCCTGAATAATGGTCGCTGCGTCACCCCACGGGCGGGCCCCCGCCCGGCTTATGTTGCGCATGCGGCAATGGCAGCAACGTCCGCGCCCTGACCCTCTTGCATGGGCGGGATTGCGGGCACCCGCGCGACCTCCTACTGTAGCTCGGTCAGGGGAAAGGACAGACGATCATGACCTATTGCGTAGGGCTCCTCTTGGATGCGGGCATGGTGCTTTTGTCCGATACCCGCACCAATGCGGGGCTCGATCATATCTCCTCGTACCGAAAGATGTTCTCGTTCGAAGTCCCGGGTGAGCGGGTCATCGCGATCCTGACGGCCGGCAGCCTGTCGGTGACGCAGGCGACGCTGGCGAAACTGCAAGAGGCCATCGAAAACCCCGAGGCGACGCCTGAAACCTCCATCCTGATGGCCCCGACGATGCTGAAAGTGGCCGAGATCGTGGGCGAAACGCTCTGGTCGGTGCGCGACGCCAATGACCAGCGGCTGAAGACCAACGGCCAGTTCGGCGCGGCCTCCATGATCGTGGCGGGCCAGCGCAAGGGCGGGCGGATGCGGATGTTCCTGATCTACCCTGAGGGCAATTTCATCGAGGCGACGGACGATACGCCGTTCCTGCAGGTGGGTGAACACAAATACGGCAAGCCCATCCTCGACCGGATCGTAAGGCCCGAAACCTCCATCGAGGACGGCGAGAAGGCGGTTCTGCTGTCGATGGATTCGACGCTCCGCTCGAACCTATCCGTCGGCATGCCGCTCGATCTGGCGGTGATCCGAAACGACGAATGCAAGGTCGGCTTCCAGCGCCGGATCGAACCGGGGGATGCGGATTTCCGGCGGATGAGCGAGGGCTGGTCGAAAGCGCTGAGAACCAGTTTCGCAAAAATCCCGCTTCATATTCTGGCATGATCGACTATCCGTGCATGCGTGCAAAACTGATGTGCCTGCCGCGATGTTTCCCTTGCGTCTCAGGCAGTGTTGGCGGCTATCGCCAAACGTCCATAGCAGCCGTTTGAGCGCCCGCAGGGAACTGACGCTTTGTCCTGAATGCAGACCCTCACACATGCAAAAATGGTCGAACTTCTAACAGTGCCACATATCCAAAGAGCGTCGCACTGCGTGTCTTGCTACCACAGTGACTGGGCGGCCCGTCCCGGCCATTCCGCGTCATAGGCTGCCCCGTCGATCTCTCCCTGGCTCATCTCGGCCAGCATGTCGCCGATGGTCGGGAGGCCCCCGGACTGGTCGCCATCCCCCCATGTCCGGGCCCGCATCAGCGCGCGGGCGCATTGGGAATAGACCTCTTCGATGGCGATCAGGATCACCGTGCGGGGGCTCTTGCCGTCGCGCGCGAAGCTGTCACAGAGGGCCTGATCGGCCGTCACGCTGGCGCGTCCATTCACCCGGACCACATTGTTCGACCCGGGGACGAGGAACATCAGGCTGACGCGCGGATCGCGGACGATGTTGCGCAGGCTGTCGATGCGGTTATTGCCTCTCCAGTCGGGCAGGGCGAGCGTGCCGGGGTCAATCTCGCGCACAACCGGGCCATCATCGCCGCGCGGGCTGGCATCGGTGCCCTCGGGTCCGACGGTGGACAGGATACAGAGCCGCGCACGGTCGATCCAGGCGCGATAGGTCGGGGTCATCCGCCGCGCGACCTTGACGATGGAGGCGGGGGCAGGGATGCCGTAATGGCACTCCAACTCCTCGATGGTGGTGATGGCCTGCATCTGTCAGCCCTCCTTCACCTCAAACCCTGCTTCTGCCATCAGCCGGTTGGAGGCACCTTCCACCTCGGGTTCGATCCGTTCCATGAATGCCTCGACCGAAAGGCCCGCTGGAATGCGCGGCAGGAATTCCACCACCGCCAGCCCCGGCTTGCGCAAAAGACCGTGACGCGGCCAGAAGACGCCGACATTGGTGGCCGCAGGAACGCAATCCTGTCCGATCTGGGAATAAAGGACGCCGACACCGACCTTGTAGGGCCGCGTCGCGCCCGCCGCGACGCGGGTGCCCTGCGGATAGATGATCAGCTGCCCGGGCCAGCTGGTGCCCGCCTTCACATCCGCCACCATCTTCTTGACCGCCTGTCCGCGCTTGCCGCGATCGACCGGAATGCAGCCCAGCCGTTTGGCGTACCAGCCGACGATGGGCGCCCACATCAGTTCCTTTTTCATGATGAACTTGGGCCGCGGCACGACTGAGACGATCATTATGATGTCGAAAAAGCTTTGATGCTTGGCGCCGATCAGCACTTCGTCAGTCGGAACTTCGCCGCGGATTTCGGATTTCAGGCCGACCAGCATAGCGGCAGAGGCCCGAACCCAGCGGCAATAGGCCTGAACGGCGCTGAATGCCGCCTTGCGCCGGAAGATCGCGATGGGCGTCCAGTAAAGCGCGTAGATCACCATCGCCAGATACATCTGCACGATGAAGATCACCGACAGGACGTATTGCAGAAGCAGTCTCATTGTACCTCCCTGAGGCTTCTTAGCGCCGCCGCGCGGGTCGCGGCGAAGGCCACGATAGCGGCAAGGGGCGGAATTGCCAGCGGTGCGAACCAGCCGGCGCCGGTGAAACCTAGACCGCTCAGGAAGCCGCCGGTTTCGGACGTGGATGGCATGAGGGCTATGGCACACATGCCTGTGAGTGTCCCGGCAAGCGCGCCGAAAAGCGTACGCAGGGTGAAACGGCGCACGAAAGCGCGGGCGATATAGGTGTCGCGGGCACCGACCAGCCGCAGAACCCGGATCACCTGGCTGTTGGTCGCAAGCGCGGCGCGGGCGGCAAGGGTGACCATGGCGGCGGTTGCCGCACCGATGAGGATCAGTGCGAAAAGCCCTAGCGCCCTGATACGATCCGCCGCCTGAACCATCGGGCGGCGCCAGCGCGTGTGGTCATCAAGGATGGCAGCCGGGGCTTCGGCTGACAATCTCAGCCGCAACCCCTCGGCATCGAATCCGGCGTCGGTTTCGGTCAGGTCAATCAATTGCGGCAAGGGCAGGCTGTCGACTGGCAGATCCGGCCCCAGCCAGGGGGCGAGCAGCCCTTGCATCTCATCGGGCGCGATCGCACGGGCCGAGGCGATGCCGGGGGTTTCGGACAGGACCCGAAGCACGGCGGCGGTCTCGGCCGCGAGTTCGCTTGCCGGGGCCGAGATGCGGATCGTGGCGTTTTGGGCAAGGGCCGCCGACCAGCGGTCGGACAGCCGTCCTGTTGCGACGCAAAGTGCCAGCGCGAAAACCGCGAGGAAGGCCATTGCGGCGGCGCTGGAAAAGGTCAGCCATGCGGTCGTGCCGCTGGGGGGCACGACGCGGTCCACCTGCGGTTCGGCCGGGATCAGATGTTTGAGGCGATCGACGAGCCCGCTCACAGGTCAGACCCCGCGAGGTCCAGCTTGCGGTCCTTGATCCTTAGCACCCGTGCCGGAACCTGTGGCTTGGCCGCCCGGATCAGGTTCAGATCGTGGGTCGCGACAAGGATCGTCTTGCCCATGCGGTTCAGTTCGACAAGCAGGGTCAGCAGTTTCAGCGACATCTCCCAGTCAAGATTGCCGGTCGGTTCATCCGCGATCAGCATGTCGGGCGACATGATGACCGCGCGCGCAAGGGCCGCGCGCTGGCGTTCGCCGCCCGACATCGAGGGTGGCAACGCCTCGGCCCGCCGGGCAAGACCGACCCAGCTCATAAGCTCCTTCACCTCAGCCCCGGTCGTGACCTGCCCAGACACTGTCAGCGGCAAGGCCACGTTTTCGGCCATGGAAAGATGGTCGAGGAACTGGCAGTCCTGATGCACCACCCCGACCCGCCGACGCAGAAGCGCGATATCGTCGCGCCCCATTGTGGCGCAGTCCTGTCCGAAGACCGCGACGGTCCCGGATACCGGCAGCAATTCGCCGTAACACAGTTTGAGAAACGTCGATTTGCCTGCGCCGGAAGGACCGGTGAGGAAATGAAACGACCCCGGAGCCAGCGAAACATTCACCCCGCGCAACAGCGGTGATCCGCCATAGCCGTAGTCAACTTTGCTGAATTCGATCATTGCTGCCGCCTTCCGCCTGTCTGTGCGATCGCATGGCAGGGTGTCGCGGTTGCACCCATTGGTGTTGACAAGGCTTGGAGCCCGCGACTTTGCTTGCTACAACATATCCATAACAAAGACGAAGCGGTCGGATGGACCGCGATTGTGGCTGGTGGAACCGGTAGGAGCGACATGCGGTTAATTTGCCCGAGCTGTGGTGCGCAGTACGAGGTGGACGAGAGCGTCATCCCCGACACGGGCCGCGATGTCCAGTGCTCGAATTGCGGTCATGCGTGGTTTCAGTCTCCGGCCACGGCCGAGCTGCCGGAAGCCAAAGCCGCTGTTGAAGAGGCGGCAGCGCCGCGCTGGCAGGATGACGGCGATTCGGGCGCGGAGGCCGGGGCTGCTTCGGATGGGGAAGCGGCCGATGCCGGGGATGCGCCTGAGGCTCTGGACATAGTTCAGAAAGCGGACAAGGCGCGGGGCCGCGATACTTCGCCCGGGCCGGATGAGGCCGACACACCGGACGTGCCGAGTAAAGCACCGGATGCTGCGGCAGAGGATGACAGCGACGACGGCGAGGATGAAGTTCTGCCCGTCGCACCGAAACCGGAATTGCGGCGGCGTAAGCTGGATGACGCGGTTCTGGGCGTGCTGCGCGAAGAGGCAGAGCGCGAAACCCGGGTCCGCAAGGTTGAAGAGGCAGCACTGGAATCGCAACCCGATCTTGGCCTTGCGGCGGTGGCGGCGGCTAATGACGGCAAAACCCGCGACCGCGTCGTCCGTGTGCGCGGGGATGAGGACGATCTGGATGACGATGCGCTGACCAGCCGGGCGTCGCGTCGCGAACTCCTGCCCGATATCGAAGAGATCAAGTCGACCCTGACCGCGACCTCGGAACGCGGCGATGAACCGGCAGCGGTCGATGCACCGGAAACGCTGGCGCGCCGTCAGCAATCCGGCTTCCGGCGCGGCTTTTTGACCACCTTGATATTGGCTTTCGGTGCGGTGCTGATCTATGTGCTCGCCCCGGCCATTTCAAACGCGGTTCCGGCATTGGAACCGTCGCTGACCGCCTATGTCGAGGGCGTGAATGCTGCACGGATCTGGCTCGACGTGCAGATGCAGTCGCTGACCGAATCGCTGAAAGAATCGACAGGGGGGGCGTGACCGGCTGAGGTCCGCCCCGCTGTTCAGAAGCGATCGAGCAGCCGTTTCAGGTAATCCAACTCTACTGGCGGTCGGGTTTGCTCGCCCGTGCGGCGGCGGATTTCGTCCATCAGGTCGCGGGCCCGGCGGTAGATATCGGTGCCTTGCAGCATGCTTTCGTCGGTTCCGAGGCGACCTGACATCCCGGTGGTCCGGCCAAGGGGATCGCGCGGCACCTCACGCGTGCCATCTCCAAAAGCCTCGCCCTGATTGCCCGGCTGCTGCGCCTGATTCTGGGCCAGCGCCTCGCCAAGGCTGCGCAGCCCCTCGCGCAGGTTTTCGATTGCTTCGGCCTGACGTTCCAGCGCGTCGGGCAGATCGCCGTCGCGCAATGCCTCTTCTGCGCCATCCATCGCCCGACCCGCCTGATCCAGCGAGCGCCGCGCGGCGTCGCGTTCGGCTGACGGGTCACCGGGCAATCCGCCCTCCTGACGGCGCAGCATTTCGCGCAGGGCGCGCTGGCGTTCGGCGAGACTACGCTCCCCCATCCCGTTGCCGTCGGCGCGACCGTTCGGGTCCTGTCCGGTCTCACCCTGTTGCCCCTGCTCGCCCTGGCCCTGTTCGCCCAGCTGGCCGGGTTCGCCCTGTTGCTGGCTTTCCTGACCGTTCTGACCGAACTGTTCCTGCAACTGGCCAAAGGCTTCGTCCGACAGGCCCTGCTGTTCGCGTAAGGTCTGTCGTAGATCTTCCATCGCCTTGCCGCCCGGGCCCTGCTGACCTTCGCCATTCTGGCCCTCGGTCACGCGCAGGTTTTCCATCATCCGCTGGAACTGTTCCAGAAGCTCCTGCGCCTCGGCCATACGGCCTTCCTCCATCAGGCGCTGGATCTCATCCATCATCTCCTGGATCTGATCGCCGGTGATCGACTGGTTGTTCTGGGCCTGCTGGTTCGGTTCATCGGCGCCCTGCCGTTCCATATTCTCGGCCAGCTTGCGGATGTAATCGTCGGTCGCCTGCCGCAACTCATCCATCAATTGCTGGATTTCCTCGGGCGAGGCACCGCGCCGGATCGCCTCTGACAAACGCTCCTGCGCCTGCCGCATCCGTTCCAGCGCATCGGCCAGCCCGCCATCCTCGATCAGTTCGGCGATCTCCCACAGGGCGTCGGCCAGTTCGTCGCGCATGTCGGGGCTAAGGCGGCCCTGACCGAGGGCAGCATCGAGCCTGCGCATCGCCACCCGGATCATCAGATAGGCACGTTCGTTGCGCAAAAGCCCTTCAGGCCGGTGGGTCAGTGCATGCAGGATCTGGCTGACGCGTTTGCCGTTGTCGCGGGTCCAGAGAAGGTCGCGGCGCAGCTCGATCAGCGACGCGGCGACCGGGTCGAAGAATGTCCGGCCGGGCAGGGCCAGATGCTCGGTCTCGCTCTGGCCGGTCTGGTCGCGGCCATCCTGCACTTCAAGCGTCAGCTTGACCGGCAGATTGGCCCAAGGGTGCTTCGATGCATCCTCCACCAAAGCCTCGTTGAATTCCGACCGGTCGCCGCTGATCGGCATCGGCAGGTCGTAGACCAGCGCCTCGCGCGCCTCAGGCTCAGCGGTAAGCCCGTAGCGGCGGTCGATGGCCTCAAGATCCAGTTCAAAGACCGCGCGGCCAGAGGTGACGGCATAGTCGTCGGTGGCAAGGAAGGGCTGCGACATGCGGCCATGGGCCTCTTTCATCACTTTGCCGGTGACTTTGACGGTGGGGGCGTCATCGGCCACGATGACCAGCCGCCAGTCGCGCCCGCCTTCGCCGGTGATGGAGAGCGTGCCGTTCCGGACGGCTTCGAAGTCGATGGCGCGGACCGTGGCCGTGTCGACGGGTTGCCCGCCTTCAGGGTCGACCGGCGGGCGGTCCGACACGGTTTCCTCGACCGTCAGCGCCGCTGCGTCACCGTAAAGACGCAAGGTGAAACGTGTGCCTTCGGGCAGGGTCAGTTCCGCTGTATCGATGCTGTTGAGGTAAAGGCTCGGCAGGCCGGTATAGGCGGGCGGTTCGGCCCAGCCTTCCCAGGACGGCCCGGCAGCGGCATTGACCGTGCCTGACGGCGCCACAAGGCCCGGAACCTCGGCCACGCGCCAGAGCGAGCCAAAAAGAAGGGCCACGACAAAGGCGGTGAAGGCGGCATAACGCAAGGCAAAGCGGTCGCGGCGCGACACACGCAGATCGGGCGAGGGGGGCTTTGCGCCCACCGCCCGGTCGGCCATACGCGCAATATGGGCGCGCCAGACGGCGGCGGACCCCTTGTCCTCATGCCCGAGTGCCAGACTGTCCTGAAGTGCTGCGATGGGGCGGCCGGGCATGGTCAGGTCAAGCCGCTCCAGCGCTTCGGACCGGGTCGGCCAGCGGAACCCGCGAATGCCGCCGATCAGAGCCCAGCCAAGACCGCCAAGCGCCAGAACGCCACCGATCCAGACGGCCTCGACCGGAAGGCTGTCATGCAGCCCCAGTGCCAAAGCGGCGATCGCGGCAAAGAGAATCGTCCAGACCGGCCAGAACCCCGTCGTGATCCGCTCAGCTGCCATCCCGGCCCGCGTGATGCGCACGGGCCATTTGAGGCGCCTCAGCGCCTCATGCGGAAGGGCTTTGACCTTTCTCACGCCGGTTGCCGGTCTCCGTTTCAGGCCGACGCGCGGGATTGCGCGTCAGAGCCACGGGGCCATGCTATCGCGGTTTATCATTTCGTCATAGGTGGGACGGGCACGGATTACGGCGAATTGATCCTGATGGACGAGAACTTCGGGAATCAGCGGCCGCATATTGTATTCCGAGGCCATGACCGCGCCGTAAGCCCCGGCGGACCGGAAGGCCACCAGTTCACCCGCCTGCATCGGCGGCAGGGCACGCTGCTTGGCGAACGTGTCCCCCGTCTCGCAGACCGGGCCGACAATGTCATAGGGCTGCGGCAGCGTTGCCGGGGCGGGTTCGACCACCGGGACAATATCGTGATGCGCGCCATACATCGACGGGCGGATCAGATCGTTCATCGCCGCGTCAAGAATAAGAAAATCACGCTCCTCGCCCGATTTCACATAGATGACGCGGCTCACCAGAAGGCCCGCATTGCCGGAAATCAGCCGCCCCGGCTCAATCTCCACCTCACATCCCAGATCGCCGACCGTGCGCTTGATCACCGCACCATAGTCGAGCGGCAGGGGGGGCGCGGCGTTTGACCGCTCATAGGGAATGCCAAGCCCACCGCCGAGGTCGAGGCGGCGGATGTCATGGCCATCGGCGCGAAGTTGCCGGGTGAGGTCCGCGACCTTGAGATAGGCCTCTTCGAACGGCACCAGATCGACGAGTTGCGAGCCGATATGGACGTCGATGCCGATGACCTCGATCCCCTTCAGCTTGGCGGCCTGGGCATAGACCTCTCGCGCGCGGCTGATCGGGATACCGAACTTGTTTTCCTTCTTGCCGGTCGCGATCTTCTCATGGGTCTTCGCATCCACATCCGGGTTGACCCGGATGGTGACCGGCGCGCGAAGTCCCAATGAGGATGCGACCTCGCTCAGTGCGTGAAGTTCCGGCTCGCTCTCGACATTGAACTGGCGGATACCGCCCTCAAGTGCCACGCGCATCTCTTCCCGCGTTTTGCCGACGCCGGAAAAGACGATGCGTTCACCCGGAACGCCCGCCGCCTTTGCCTTGAGGTATTCGCCGATGGAAACCACATCGACGCCCGCGCCAAGCGCGCCGAGCGTCCGGACCACCGAGAGGTTGCCGCAGGATTTCATCGCGAAACAGATGAGATGGGGCAGGGGCGAGAGCGCCTCTTCGAAGAGCTTGTAATGCCGTTCCAGCGTGGCGGTCGAATAGACATAGAAAGGCGTTCCGACCGTCGCGGCAATCTCGGAGATCGCCACATCCTCAGCATGAAGCGCGCCGTCGCGGTAGAGGAAGTGATCCATGTCGTGGGGGCCTTGCCTTGCGTCCATCGGTTCGCGCCGATGTAGAGCATTGCGGGACACAAGAAAAGCCGCCGTCGTTTCGGCCTGTCAGCCCCGACCGGCACCCGGCGGGCGCAGCAAGTCGTCGAGCATGTCGGAGATGTCCTCAATCTGCTCGGCGACGATATGGACAACCTCGCTGTCGCGCTGCAACCGGCCGGTGACCCGTAAAAGCCGCCCCGCCACAACCGCGCGGCGGAAGCGCAGGAAGACCTTCTGCCAGACGACCACATTGGCGACCCCGGTCTCATCTTCCAGCGTCAGGAAGATGACGCCCTTGGCAGTGCCCGGCCGCTGACGGACAAGCACGAGCCCCGCCACCGTCACCAGCGCCCCGCGCGGCGGCTCGTTCAGCCTTGCATGGGGCAGGGCGGCAGGCGGGCGCGGCCAGTCCTGCAAGGGATGGTAATCACTCAGCATAAGAACAAATATAGAACAATATTGAGGGTCCGAAAAGTCATGCGACTCTGGCAAAAGCGGAAAAATTCCCCTATGTCGGCCAGAACACGTTAAGATTGCGAAGGCAGAACGATGGCGAAGATTACCTATGTGGAATTTGGCGGCACCGAACATGTGGTCGAGGTGGCAAACGGGCTGACCGTGATGGAAGGCGCGCGGGACAATGGCATACCGGGGATTGAGGCCGATTGCGGCGGTGCCTGCGCCTGTTCGACCTGTCATGTCTATGTCGATCCGGCCTGGGTGGAAAAACTGCCCGGCAAGGATGCGATGGAAGAAGACATGCTCGATTTCGCCTATGAGCCCGACCCGGCCCGCTCGCGCCTGACCTGTCAGCTGAAAGTGTCGGACGCTCTGGACGGGCTGAAGGTCTTCATGCCAGAAAAGCAGATCTGATGCCGGAGGGGGCGCGGCGTCCGCTGTTGCGCCCCGTGTTGTCTTTTGCCCGCCGCGCGCTCTGGCCGGGCGTGCTTTGGCTGGTGTTGCTGGCGCCACTTTCGACCGGGGCGAGGGACATCGACTGGGCGCGCTACGAGGGCCCGACGGGGCGCTATCCGCATGGCGCGCTGGGCGATACGATCGAACACACAACGCTGATGGTGCGGACCGATGGCGGCCATACGCTGGGGATCCGGCTGCCCGACGACCTGGTCTTCGAGGATACTGCCCCCCGTATTGTCGATCTTGACGGTGACGGCACGCCGGAAATCATCGTGGTTGAAAGCCACCAGCAGAAGGGCGCCCGGCTTGCGGTCTGGGCTCTGGACGGGAAAACCCTGACCCGCCGCGCCGCCACCCCCTTCATCGGTCGCCGCTTCCGCTGGCTTGCCCCCATCGGCGCTGCCGATCTTGATGGCGATGGGCGGGTAGAAATCGCCTATGTCGAAACCCCGCATCTCGGCAAGACGCTGAAGATCGTTCGGCTGGAAGGCACTCGCCTTGTGCCGGTCGCCGAGGCGCAGGGCCTGACCAATCACAGAATCGGCGACGCCTTCATTCAGGGGCGTATCGCCACCTGCAATGGCCGCCCGACGATCTTGACGGCCAAGGCTGACTGGAGCCGGATCCTTGGCACCATACTCGCGAATGGCAAACTCACCAGCCGCGATTTCGCGCGCTACCGGGGGGCGGACAGTTTCAGCTCCATCGTCGGCTGCAACTGATCATCTTTCATCTTGGCCCAAATACCTCGGGAGGGTCCGGGAGGGCAGCGCCCTCCCGGCGGGTCGGGG
>NZ_JBARVQ010000661.1:0-4065 GCF_049646345.1 Albidovulum sp.
GGTCAGATCTTCCTTGAAACGGAACTGTTCTATCAGGGTATCCGCCCGGCCGTGAACACCGGTCTGTCGGTCAGCCGCGTGGGCTCTTCCGCCCAGACCAACGCGATGAAATCGGTTGCGGGTTCGGTCAAGCTGGAACTGGCGCAGTACCGCGAAATGGCGGCCTTTGCCCAGTTCGGGTCCGACCTTGATGCCGCGACCCAGCGCCTGCTGAACCGTGGTGCGCGTCTGACCGAGCTGATGAAGCAGTCGCAATACGCACCGCTGACCAACGCAGAAATCGTCTGCGTTATCTTCGCAGGCATCAAGGGCTTCCTCGACAAGCTCGCCGTGAAGGATGTCGGCCGCTTCGAGCGCGATCTGATCAAGTACCTGCGTAGCAACCGCAAGGACATCCTCGATTGGATCACCAAGGACGATCCGAAGATCAAGGGTGAGACCGAGGACAAGCTTCGGGCGGCTATCGACGAATTCGCCAAGACCTTCGCGTAAGCGGGGGGAGGGAACAGGGATATGCCCAGCCTTAAGGACCTGAAAAACAGGATCGAAAGCGTCAAATCGACGCGGAAGATCACCAAGGCCATGCAAATGGTCGCGGCGGCCAAGCTCCGCCGTGCCCAGGAAGCTGCCGAAGCTGCCCGGCCCTATGCCGAGCGGATGAATGCAGTCATGTCTGGCCTTGCCGCATCTGTTGGCGGATCGGATAGCGCGCCCCGGCTTCTGGCCGGGACGGGCGCAGAACAGACCCACCTTCTGGTGGTGATGACAGCCGAACGCGGCCTTTGCGGTGGCTTCAACTCTTCCATCGCGCGGCTGGCCCGTGCGAAGGCGGCCGAGCTGATCAAGGCTGGCAAGACGGTGAAGATCCTCACTGTCGGCAAGAAAGGCCGCGAGCAGCTCAAGCGCGACCTTGGCAGCCATTTTGTCGCCCATGTCGACCTCTCCGAGGTCAAGAAGCTTGGCTACAGCAACGCGCAAGGTATCGCGCGCGATCTGATCCATCGTTTCGACGCGGGTGAGTTCGACGTCGCCACGATCTTCTTCAACCGCTTCGAGTCGGTGATCAGCCAGATCCCGACAGCGCAGCAGGTGATCCCGGCGAAGTTCGACACCGAGGATGGCGAAGGCGCTTCGACGCTTTATGACTATGAGCCGTCCGAGGAAGAGATCCTTGCCGATCTTCTGCCGCGTGGCCTTGCCACCCAGGTCTTCACGGCGCTTCTGGAAAACGGTGCGTCGGAGCAGGGGGCGCGGATGTCCGCGATGGACAACGCGACGCGCAATGCGGGCGACATGATCGACAAGCTGACGATCCAGTTCAACCGCTCGCGCCAGGCCGCGATCACCAACGAACTTATCGAAATCATTTCGGGCGCCGAAGCGCTCTAAGGGAACCGGAGAAACTCAATGGCAAAAGCACCGAAAGCAGCTGCCGCAGTCGGCCGGGTGACGCAGGTCATCGGCGCCGTCGTGGACGTGCAGTTTGGCGATCACCTTCCGGCGATTCTGAACGCGCTCGAAACCAATAACAACGGCAAGCGTCTGGTTCTGGAAGTTGCCCAGCATCTTGGCGAAAACACCGTGCGCACCGTCGCCATGGACGCGACCGAAGGTCTTGTCCGCGGTGCCGTCGTGACCGACCTCGGTGAGCCGATCTCGATGCCGGTCGGCAACGAGACGCTGGGCCGTATCCTTAACGTCATCGGCGAGCCGGTGGACGAAAAGGGCCCGGTGAAGGCCAAGGAAAAGCGCCCGATCCACCAGCCTGCCCCGGATTTCGCAGAGCAGGCGACAAGCTCGGAAATCCTCGTCACCGGCATCAAGGTCGTCGACCTGCTGGCACCCTATTCCAAGGGCGGCAAGATCGGCCTCTTCGGCGGTGCGGGCGTTGGCAAGACGGTTCTGATCATGGAACTGATCAACAACATCGCCAAGGTGCATTCGGGCTTCTCGGTCTTCGCCGGTGTTGGCGAACGGACCCGTGAGGGCAACGACCTTTACCACGAGATGATCGAATCCGGCGTTATCGTCCCGGACGATCTGGAAAAGTCGAAAGTGGCCCTTGTCTACGGTCAGATGAACGAGCCCCCGGGAGCGCGTATGCGTGTGGCCCTGTCGGGTCTGACGCTGGCCGAGCAGTTCCGCGACCAGTCGGGGACCGACGTTCTCTTCTTCGTCGACAACATCTTCCGCTTCACCCAGGCGGGTTCGGAAGTGTCGGCCCTTCTCGGCCGTATTCCTTCGGCCGTGGGTTATCAGCCGACGCTGGCGACCGACATGGGCGCGATGCAGGAACGCATCACCTCGACCAAGGCGGGTTCGATCACGAGCGTCCAGGCCATCTACGTTCCGGCCGACGACCTTACCGACCCGGCACCGGCAACCTCGTTCGCCCACCTCGACGCGACCACGGTTCTGTCGCGTGCAATCTCCGAACTCGGCATCTACCCGGCCGTTGACCCGCTGGACTCCACCAGCCGGATCCTCGATCCGGCCGTTGTCGGCGAAGAGCATTATCAGGTGGCCCGTGACGTGCAGGGTATCCTTCAGCGCTACAAGTCGCTGCAGGACATCATCGCCATCCTCGGCATGGACGAACTGTCGGAAGAGGACAAGCTGACCGTGGCCCGGGCCCGGAAGATCCAGCGCTTCCTCAGCCAGCCTTTCGACGTGGCGAAGGTGTTCACCGGTTCCGACGGCGTTCAGGTGCCGCTCGACAAGACCATCGCGTCCTTCAAGGCCGTGGTCGCGGGCGAGTACGATCACCTGCCCGAAGCCGCCTTCTACATGGTCGGCGACATCGAGGAAGTGAAAGCCAAGGCGCAGCGTCTGGCCGCGGAAGCGGCGTAAGGGGGCGAGATGGCCGATACGATGCAATTCGACCTTGTGTCCCCTGAGCGGCGCCTTGCCTCCGTTCAGGCGCGCGAGGTCCGCATTCCGGGCGCCGATGGCGACCTGACGGCGATGCCGGACCATTCGCCGCTGATCACCACGCTGCGTCCCGGCATCCTCACCGTCGTCTCTGCCGAAGGCACGAGCGACTATGCCGTAACGGGCGGTTTCGCCGAGATTTCGGCGGCAGGTGCTTCGGTCCTGGCCGAACGCGCGATGCCGAAGGGCGAAGTGACAGCGGCCGACATGGACACGCTGATCGCCGATGCGACCTCGGAAGCGGGCGAAGCCCCGGCGGATGGCAAGGATGCCGCCAACAAACTGGTGGCCGACCTTCAGACGCTGAAAGGTGCGCTCGGCCTCTAAGGTTTTGAAAAGGAATAGTAAAAAGGGCGGCCGTCACGGCCGCCCTTTTTTGGTTACAGTAAGGTGGGTTTAAACCCACCTTACCGAAGTGTTGTTTAAGCGATGGTCATCTCTGGTGTCTCCCAACGTGACCTGTTTGTAAGGTGGGTTTAAACCCACCTTACTTTTGAAGGAGACGGGTCAGAGCGTCATGTGCCGCGCCCTTGCCCCGCGCTCGATGGCGGCAGCGTGGAGGCGGTCGATCGTGAGTTCGTGGCGGATTTCTTCCAGGAGCCGCAATTCACCCTGACGGATGGTGCCGTCGGCGGCCGCAACATCGCAGGCCAGAGCATAGGCGGTTTCCCACAGGCGGTCGGGCAGTGCTTCCTTGACCATGACGAAGAGCGTATCGAGGCCGTCATCCTCTTCCATGAGCTTGTAGACAGTCTCGGCAACCTCCTTTGCGTCGTCGAGGTCGTAGTCGGCGAAGATCGGCAGGTGGTTGACCTGACGCTCGATTGCCACAAGCTCTGATGTGCGAATGGTTTCGTCCGAAACCGAGACGGTGACCATGATCGCAACAAGCGCGTCCTGGGTCGTGAAGGCGGGGAGGGTATGGGTCACTGTCTTGTCCTTTATGCTTTGCAGGGCAAATTATTGACGTTCCGCCCCTCGTTCAATAGGAACCGGACCTTGTGGCGCATGGGGCGCCATCCTTTCGGGAATATGTATCATGTCTTCTCTGCGCGATGCTGCGATGAACTCCAAAGCCTGGCCTTTTGAGGAAGCGCGCCGCGTGCTGAAACGCTATGAGAAGGCACCGCCCGA
>NZ_JBARVQ010000662.1:0-1618 GCF_049646345.1 Albidovulum sp.
CCGGGGCGGGGGCCGACCTTGCGCGCGGTTTCGCGGGGGCCGGGGCCGAGGTCGTAATTGCGGGACGCAGGCGGGACCCGTTGGAAGATGTGGCGCGGGGCAATGGCGGCATTCGCCCCATTGTCGCCGATGTCACGGATGAGGCCTCGGTCACCGCGATGTTCAAGGCGGCCGGACCCTGCGACATCGTGATCGCCAATGCCGGCGCGGCGGATAGCGCGCCCTTCGCCAGGACCACGCTCGACCAGTGGAACGCGATGATCGCGGTGAACCTGACGGGCGTGTTCCTGACGCTGCGTGCCGGGTTGTTGCAAATGCCGGGCTGGGGGCGGCTGGTTTCCATCGCCTCGACCGCCGGGTTGAAAGGCTATGCCAGGATCGCGCCTTATGCGGCGGCCAAGCACGGCGTCATCGGCCTGACGCGCTCGCTGGCGCTGGAGGTTGCGCGCAGCGAGGTGACGGTCAATGCGATCTGCCCGGGTTTCCTCGACACGCCGATGACGGATGTGACGATTGCGGTGATCCGGGAAAAGACCGGCCGGACCGCAGCAGAGGCGCGCGCCGCACTGGAGGGGATGAGCCCGCAAGGCCGGTTGATCCAGCCATCCGAGGTCACGGCCACGGCGCTCTGGCTCTGCGGTCCGGGATCAGAGGGCGTGAACGGGCAGGCCATTGCGATCAGCGGGGGCGAGATATGAGCGATCTTTCCAAACGGCGGCTGAAGGCATGGATAAGGTTGCTGGGGGTGACCCGCGCCGCTGAAAACCATCTGCGCGAATATCTGCGGGTGAACCATGCGACCACATTGCCGCGCTTTGATGTCATGGCCGCACTTTACCGGCGGCGAGACGGGGTGACGATGTCGGAACTCAGCCGGATGCTGCTGGTGTCGAACGGCAATGCGACCGCGGTGGTGGACCGGCTGGAACGCGAGGGTCTGGTGCGCCGCACGCCGTCCGAGGCTGACCGGCGTACCGTGCATGTGGCGCTGACACCCGAGGGCCTGACACAGTTCGAAACGCTGGCGGCGGAGCATGAGGGCGAGATCGATCGGCTTTTTGCGGCGCTGAGCGAAAGTGATCTCGACACGCTCACCGACATTCTCAAACGCGCGCGGGGGCAGGCATGACCGAACTTGCGGGTCTCAGGCCCGAACACTTCCTCTGGAGCGTCACGGACCGGGTCGCGACGATCCGGCTGAACCGGCCGGAGCGGAAGAACCCGCTGACATTCGAGAGTTATGCTGAGCTGCGCGATACGTTCCGGGCGCTGGCTCATGCCACGGATGTCGATGTTGTCGTGCTCGCGTCGAATGGCGGCAATTTCTGCTCGGGAGGCGATGTGCATGAAATTATCGGGCCACTCGTGGCGATGGACATGAAGGGGCGGCTTGCCTTCGCCCGGATGACCGGGGATCTGGTCAAGGCGATGCTGCATTGTGGCAAGCCGGTGATCGCGGCGGTGGACGGTATCTGCGTCGGGGCCGGGGCGATCCTTGCCATGGCGTCGGACCTGCGGCTGGCGACGCCTTCGGCGAAATGCGCATTCCTTTTCACCCGCGTCGGTCTTGCGGGCTGCGACATGGGCGCCTGTGCCATGCTGCCCCGCATCATCGGGC
>NZ_JBARVQ010000663.1:0-3230 GCF_049646345.1 Albidovulum sp.
ATCGCCGGGTCTGCCTAATTTGGAATCATTCCAAACTGGAGGCCGCCATGATCCCGGGCTTTGCCAGCCGCCGTCGTTTCGCAGATCTGAGCGAGCAAGAGGTACTCGCGCTCGCGATTTCGTCCGAGGAGGACGACGCGCGCATCTACCGGATCTATGCCGAGCGTTTGCGCGTCGATTTTCCGTCCTCCGCCGCCGTGTTTGACGCAATGGCGAAGGAAGAGGACATCCACCGGCACTGGCTGATCGAACGCCATAAGGCACGGTTCGGTGAGGTCATCCCGCTGATCCGACGCGAACATGTGGCGGGGTTCTATGCCCGCCGTCCGGTCTGGTTGGTCGAAAACCTCGGGCTCGACCGGATGCGGGGTGAGGCGGAGGCGATGGAGCGCGAGGCCGAAGCCTTCTACCGCCGCGCCGCTGCTGCGACCAAAGATGCCGAGACCCGCAAACTTCTGGGCGATCTGGCCGCCGCCGAGGCCAGGCATGAGAAGAAGGCTGGCGATCTGGCCGAGACGCATCTCGACACCGAAGCGAAGGGGGAAGAGGACCGCGCCGCCCATCGGCAGTTCGTGCTGACCTGGGTGCAGCCGGGGCTGGCGGGGCTGATGGATGGCTCGGTCTCCACCCTCGCACCGATCTTCGCGGTCGCGTTCGCGACGCAAAACACCTGGACGACCTTCCTCGTCGGCCTTGCTGCCGCCGTTGGCGCGGGCATTTCGATGGGATTTACCGAAGTTGCCTCGGATGACGGGGTGCTTTCGGGCCGTGGCTCACCCATAAAACGCGGCATTTCGGCGGGGGTGATGACAACTGTAGGCGGGTTGGGTCATGCGCTGCCCTATCTGATCCCGGACTTCTGGACGGCAACGGCAATCGCCATCGTCGTGGTCTTTGTTGAGCTTTGGGCCATCGTCTGGATCCAGAACCGCTACATGGAAACCCCCTTCCTGCGGGCGACCTTTCAAGTGGTTCTGGGGGGCGCACTGGTTTTTGCCGCGGGCGTTCTGATCGGGGGCGGGTAAAGCTTTTCGCCACGTCGAGCGTTGGGCAGGCGCTTTTGCGACCGCCCGCATCACATCGGATGATGACGGGCATTGTTGCCAAAAACAAATCTGAATGGCCGTTGGGGGCCATCCTGCAGAGGGGCGCTCATCCAGCCCGCGCCGTGATGACAGCCATGGCCGCTTTACCCGGATGACCGCTAACCCGCGCTCCTCAACAGCCGGTCAAGGGCCGAAGAAAACCGCGCGCGGTCCTGTTTCGAGAACGCCTTGCCGCCGCCCTGCCGGAAGGGATCGGCCGCGCGCAGGTCGGCCATCAGGTCGCGGGTGGCAAGTACATTGCCGATATTGGCCTCGGTCAGCGCCTCGCCATTGTGTTTCAGCACGAGCGCCCCGGCCCCGACGCATTTCGCGGCCAGAGGGATGTCACCGGTGATCACCACATCGCCCTTGCCCGCGCGTTCGGCGATCCATTTATCGGCCTCATCGGGGCCTTCGGTAACAAAGATGGTTTCGACCAGGGGATGCGGCGAGGGGCGGATGCCGCCATTGCAGACCATCTTGACCGGCACGCGCAGCCGGTCGGCGGCGCGGATGCATTCCTCTTTCACCGGGCAGGCATCGGCATCGACGTAAAGCGTCATGCCTTGCCCTTGCGCTTGACCTTGAATTCCTCGGGGATCGGCATGCGGTTGAAGGCATCAAGGCCTGCGATGCGGTAGGCTTCGGCCAGCGTCGGGTAGTTGAACGTATTCTCGACGAAGTAATCGACTGTGCCTTTGAGGTTCAGCACAGCCTGCGCGATATGGATCAGTTCCGTCGCGCCTTCGCCGACGATCTGCACCCCCAGAAGCCGCCGTGTCTTGAGGCTGACCAGCATCTTCAGCATGCCATGCTCCAGCCCCATGATATGGCCGCGCGAGGTTTCCCGGAACCGGGCAATGCCGACCTCATAGGGTATGCCCCTGCCCTGCGCCTCTTCCTCGGACATACCGCAGGTTGAGATCTCTGGCACCGAATAGATACCGTAGGGAAACCACGGGCTTTCCTTCAGCGTCGGCGTATCGAGCGCGTGGCAGGCCGCGACCCTTCCCTGTTGCAGCGAGGTTGAGGCCAAGGACGGGTGGCCGATCACGTCGCCCGCCGCGTAGATATGCGGCACCTTGGTCTGGTAGGTCTTGCGGTCGACCTCCAGCCGCCCGCGATGGTCGGTTTCCAGCCCCACCGATTTCAGGTTCAGCGCATCGGTCGCCCCCATCCGCCCGGCGGCGTAAAGCAGCATCTCGGTCCGCACATGGCGGCCGTTTTCCAGCGTCACCTCGACATGGCTCTTCGCATCCTCGACCTTTTCGATCTTGGAACCCAGCCTGAGGTCGAGCCCGTTTTCGCGCACCTGATGGGTGAATTCCTGGATCGTGTGGCGGTCGATGAAATCAAGGAAACTTTCGCGCGGCTCGATCAGCGTCACACGGACGTCGAGTGCGGTGAACATCGTCGCATATTCGACCCCGATCACGCCTGCGCCGACAACACAAAGTGATCGCGGCAATTGGCCGAGTTCAAGGAATTCGTCGCTATCCACCACCGTCTTACCGTTGAAGGGCACGTCCTTTGGCCGGTAGGTCCGTGTCCCCGTGGCGATCAGGAACTTGTCGGCGGTCATCTGCACCGTCTCACCCGCCTGTGTCGCCACCTCCACCTCATTCGGGCGGGTGAACTTGGCCGAGCCCAGAAGGGTTTCGACATGGTTGCGGTTGAATTGATGCTCCAGCACGTCGACCTCGTAGTCGAGCGTCTTGTGCAGCCGGTTCTTCAGATCGTCCGAACTGATGTCATCCTTCACCCGGTAGGACCGGCCATAGAACGACCGTTCGCGCCAGCCCGAGAGGTTCAGCACCGTCTCGCGCAGGGTCTTTGACGGGATCGTTCCGGTATGGACTGACACACCGCCCAGCCGGTCCTTGCGGTCAATGACCAGCACCTTGCGCTTCAGTTTGCCCGCCTGAATGGCCGCAGCCTTACCCGAGGGGCCGGAGCCGATGATGATCAGGTCATAATGGCTCATGTGTCACCCCGCGTAGAGCGCTTCGGCATGGAAGGCGATGTGATCGCGCATGTAGGACGAGACGAAGAAATAGCTGTGGTCATAGCCGGGCTGCATGCGGAACTGGCCGTTCTGGCGACGTTCCATCATCGCCTGCGCCAGAGCTTCGGGCTTCAGGAGAT
>NZ_JBARVQ010000664.1:0-2663 GCF_049646345.1 Albidovulum sp.
ATCTCGAGCGCAGTCTCAACTCGACTACGCGCCATCGCAGCCCTGATGTGCGTAGGGTCGGCTTCATCCGCGCCGAAACCCCAAGCCGCCACCGCATCACCAAGCCCCATGTCAAACGCCCCGCCAGAGGCCCGCCCGACATCGCGCCCGAGCACCAAGACATCCAGCAACCGCGCTGGGACCGCCTGCCATACGCCGACAGGTGCCGCATTCAGGCGCATCAGGTCGCTGTCGGGTTTCCACGTGGACATCTGTGCGTCCACTTCATCCACTGCAGTCTGTAGCGCCCCGCGCGCGGACTCCGGATCAAAGCTTGGGTCTGCATGGAACTGCGCTGACCAGCGCGTGCCCATTGTTGGCCCATGCAGCGCGTAGCGAGTTGGATCAGTAGACATCTTCGACATAGCGGCCCTCTGCCCTCAACGCCTGCGGCGTCAGTCCCATTGGTTTCAGAATATCAGCCAGCGCATCCGTGACGCCGGTCGCCATGCCGCGCCCGCCGCAGACCATGATGCGTGCTCCGTCTCGGATCAGGCGGGCCACTTCGGTCCCTTCAGCACGCAGCGTGTCCTGCACGTAGCTTGGGTTGGCCGCGCGAGAGACCGCGGTGTCCAGACGGGTCAGACGACCCTCGGTCTGCCAATCTGCAAGGTCTTGCCCGTACAGAAAGTCATTCTGTGGATGGCGCATGCCAAAGAACAGGTGAATAGGACGATGTCGTTTGTTGCCACGAATGAACCCCGCCAGCGGGCCGATGCCCGTGCCGGCACCGATCAGGATCAGAGGCGCGCGGCCCTTGCCCGGTTTGAAGCCGGGATTGCGACGGATATATCCCTTGGCCGTATCCCCTGGCGCAAGCTGCGTCAGTTGCGCAGAACACAGCCCGCTTGGCTGACGCTTCACGACGATCTCGACGAACCCGTCGCGCCGGTCAGAAGCCAGAGAATACAGACGCGGGATTGCGGAACCTTCTGGCACGATACCCAAAAGGTCACCCGCCTCAAACCGGGCAAAGCCTTGCCCTGTCAATTTTTGCCAAAGTGTCACGCGTGGCAGTGCAAAGCGCAGGATTGCGGTAGGTGCCTGCATTTCCGCCGCGTAGTCGCGGCGCGAAACCAGAGTCAGCATCTCGGTTGGGGGCACAATGGGCTGGTGGACCAGTTCAAGGTTAATGCCAAGCGCCTGACCCAACAGACGCCCCCAGCGCGCGAAATCCTGCGGCGACTGGCGGTCGATGGTGTCGAAGGGCAAAAGCATGTTCCAGCCCCGCGTTTTAGCCATTTCCGCAACCCTTTGGGCGTAGCCGCAATACTCCGGATAGCTGCGATCGCCAAACCCAAGCACTGCAATCGGTGCTGCGGGCGCGGTTCCCAGCGCTTTCAGACGATCAAGGAACCCTTTGGCGGTTTCCGGCGCATCGCCGTCGCCATAGGTTGCCGCAAGGATCACGAACCGCTGTGCCTTGGCGTGGTGCGCCAGATCAAAGTCGGACATTGGCCCGACATGCACTGTTTGCCCTGCCGCTCTCAGCGCCTGATGAAGCGTCGCCGCAAAACCCCAGGTGCTGCCCCCTTCGCTACCTACCAGAAGGATCGTTTCCGCCTTGGCGGCAGGCAGGTTGCCGGGAATGCGCGGTCTGCTGCGTCGTCCTGCCAGCCAGACAAGGACACCCGTGACCCCCAACACTGGTACGCCCAGTGCCATCAGTCCTAGGAGGATCCCAAGAAAGGCCGCCCCCTGACCGGTATGCAGCATGTAGATCGTTTCCGACACATTTTCCCAACCGGTCAGATCGGTCCAGCCCAACGCTGCACCTGTCCCCTGATCCAGATATCCTGTGCCCTGATCCGTCTTCAGGGTGAAGACGTCGCTGGCATCGCCCGGATAGGGAAAGTTCAGTTCGCGCAGTTCGGCCACAGGGGTCTGTCCCAGCAACTCGATGGATGTAATCGATATTCCAGTCTCGCCGCTGACATCATTCGGGAAAGCCGGTGCGGATGACGTGATGGGAAGCAGGTCGAAGGTCGAGGCCGACATCCAAAGCGCCGTCATCGACGATAAGGCAAGACCCAGAACCGCGACGCGCGCAATCTCGACATGCAGTCGTCCTGACAAAGGGCCGCGCAAAGGCGCGAACCAGCGCCGCCAGCCTCCGGCACGGCGCGCAACGAGGACAGACCCCGAAACGGAAAGGATCAGCATCGCCGCCGCACCAAGGACCATGGCAATCCGACCGCCATAACCCAGAAACAACGACCGGTGCAGGTTGGTCAGCCAGCGCTCGACCTGATTGGGGTCGGCAGACCCCACGCCCGCGCCCGTCGCCGGATCAATCACCGCCGCCCCCGGCGTGCCATCCAAAAACCAATATGCCGTGATCTGACCCGGCGGGGACCGCCGGATCTGCTCGACACCGGGATAGGCGGTCTGGATGCGGGCCGCGAGCGTCGCCACGCTCAGCCCGGTTTCCGCCTGCGGCGCGGTCAGGCGCTCTGCCGCCGGAAAGACCGAAAGCGCAGCCCCACTCAGCGTCAGAACAATGAGAAGGGCAGCGGCCAGAAGACCCGGCCAACGGTGCAAAGCGCGGATCATCGCCGGGCCTCCTTACATGTCGTAGGTGAAATCAGCGATGTAGCGGCGCCCTGTGATCGGCGTGCCTGCAC
>NZ_JBARVQ010000665.1:0-9634 GCF_049646345.1 Albidovulum sp.
GCCCCTTACGGTATCATTGCCCGGCATGGCATTCCCGATGCGTCCCGGATCTACGTCCTGCATGAAGGCGTGGTTGGCATGGCCGATGGCAAGCTGTCCGAGATCAAGTACAAATCGATCCCGGATCTTGACGCCGATGCCCGTGAAGGCGGCCCGACCGAGCGGACAGACATCACGGCAAGCGGCTGGATCGGATTTACCGACAAATACTGGATGACGACGCTTGCGCCCGCTCAAGGCCAACCCTTCACCTCGGTCGCGAAATACATCCCCGGTGCCGACATCTACCAGACCGAGGCGCGATTGCCCGTGATGGACGTTGCTCCCGGTGCGACCGTCGAAGCCCGGATGATGGTTTTCGCGGGAGCGAAGGAATGGGAAGTCATCAAGCACTATCAGGATGACGGAGAGATCACCGGCTTTGTCGATTCGATCGACTGGGGCTGGTTCTTCTTCCTCACCAAGCCGATGTTCCGCCTGCTTCACTGGCTGCATGGCGCCATTGGCAATATGGGTTGGGCGATCATTGCCCTGACGGTCATCATCAAGCTCATCGTCTTTCCGCTGGCGCGCAAGTCCTACATCTCGATGGCCAGGATGAAGGAATTGCAGCCCGAGATGGAGGCCCTGAAAGAGGCCGCCGGCGACGACCGCCAGAAGATGCAAAAGGGGATGATGGAGCTTTACAAGAAGAACAAGGTCAACCCGGCCTCGGGCTGTCTGCCGATCCTTCTGCAGATCCCGATCTTCTTCTCGCTCTACAAGGTCATCTACGTCACGATCGAGCTCTATCACGCACCGTGGCTCGGCTGGATCAAGGACTTGTCGGCCCCCGACCCGTCGTCGATCCTGAACCTCTTCGGACTTCTGCCCTTCGCGACGCCGGAACAGGGTTCCCTCTTCTTCATCTTCTCGCTGGGCGTGCTGCCGATCCTTCTCGGCATCTCGATGTGGTTCCAGCAGAAACTGAACCCGGCCCCGACCGATCCGACACAGCAGATGATCTTTGCCTGGATGCCGTGGATCTTCATGTTCATGCTGGGCAGCTTCGCCTCGGGCCTCGTGCTTTACTGGATTGCGAACAACACGATCACCTTCATCCAGCAGTACACGATCATGTCGATGCACGGAAAACGCCCCGAACTCTTCGACAATATCAAGAGCGGCTTCAAACGCGACAAGTCGGCACCGAAATGACACCGACGGTCGCCTCGCTCCAGCGCCATCCGCTGAAATCGCATGGACGCGAGGCGCTGTCGCGTGTCCTTCTGAACGAGGGTGCGGATCTGCCTTGGGACCGGCATTGGGCGGTGGCGCATGATGCCGCTAAGATCACTGAAGGCGAATGGTCGCCCTGCCAGAACTTCTCGCGCGGGTCCAAGGCGCCAAAGCTGATGGCGATCAATGCCGCGTTGGATGAGGCGACAGGGGCGTTGACCCTTACCCATCCCGAGCGGCCCGACATCACGTTCCGCCCGGACGATGTAGCGGATGCCGCAAGGTTCATCGACTGGGTGCGGCCGATCAGCCCCGCAGACCGGGCGCTGCCGACGCGGATCTATTCGGTCACGGGGCGCGGCATGACCGACACCGACTACCCGTCGATCTCGCTCATCTCGATCGCTTCGAACCGGGCGCTTGCCGAACATATGGGTGTTGACCTGTCGCCCCTGCGCTGGCGCGGCAATATCTGGCTGGAAGGTCTGAAGCCCTGGGAAGAGCGCGGCTGGATCGGCCGCCGGTTGCGGATCGGTGGCGCGGTGCTGGAGATCGTCGAACCGAAGGAACGCTGCATGGCCACGACCGCGAACCCGGCTACGGGTGAACGGGATGCCGATACGCTCAGGGCACTGATGGCGCTGCATGGCGACAAGGATTTCGGCCTTTACGCCCGTGTGATTGAGACGGGCGCAGTCAATGTCGGTGATCAGGCGGAGCTTCTGCCGTGACCATTCCGTTCCCGCTGGCCCCCGCGCCTGACGATGCCAGCCGCGAAAAGGGGCGGCTGATGTTCGCGGGCCCCATCGACTTTCTCAAAGGCGTCGTCGCGATGTCCGGCCTGCCCCCGGCGGACCGGATCGAGGTTTGTTTCGCAGGCCGCTCCAATGTCGGAAAAAGCTCCCTCATCAACGCGCTGACGGGGCGCAAGGCGCTGGCGCGCGCGTCGAACACGCCGGGCCGCACCCAGGAGATCAACTATTTCACCGCAGGCGATAGCCACTACCTCGTCGACCTTCCCGGCTATGGTTATGCCGAGGCGCCGGTTGCGGTGGTGGCAAAATGGCAGGCGCTGCTGAAATCCTATCTCGGCGGTCGTCAGACCTTGCGCCGCGCCTTCGTGCTGATCGACATGCGCCACGGCATCAAGAAGGTGGATGATGAGATCCTGACGCTTCTCGACCGCTCTGCTGTGACCTTTCAGGTGGTCCTGACCAAGGCGGACAAGATCAAGACCTCGGAGCATGAGGCGATCCTGAGCCAGGTCCGCGGCGCGCTGCAAAAGCACCCCGCCGCCTATCCCGAGATCATCGTGACCTCGTCCGAAAAGGGCGACGGCATCGAAACGCTGCGGACAATCATCGCTACCATGGTGTGAGGCGGACGCGTTCTGCCGTCCCTCCCCGATTTCTGTTCAGGTTCAGGACTTTTCTGCCATTCGAGGATACGCCTCTTCGCCCGGGAACAAGCGCGACGCGCGCCGGGCGAGCGCCTGCCCGTCCCGGCGGGCTGGCGCTTTTGAGATCGCGTGCTTCGCATGAGGTTAGAGGGGCTTTGCGGGCATAAAGCACCCCGAGTACAGGTCGCTGCGCCACCCCACGGGCAGTCGCTCGCCCGGCTTGCGTGGCGCTTCCCAACGACCACAAAGCCTCAATCCGGCCAACCCGATTTCGCAGCATTGCCAGTTTCCTTGCAACGTATTCGCTCCCCACTCTTGGCCGACGCCACGGAAACCGCTAACACCACGTCATCCGCCCTTTCAGGTTTTTTCGTGAATGAGAAAGCAAGACATGAACCGTGACTGGATCGCCACCGCCCGGACACTCTCCGAGGCGCTTCCCTATCTTCAGCGCTATACCGGCGCCGTCGTTGTCGTGAAGTTCGGCGGCAATGCGATGGGTGACGAAGACGCGATGGCCGAGTTTGCCCGCGATATCGTGCTCATGCGACAGGTCGGGATGAACCCGGTCGTGGTCCATGGCGGCGGGCCGATGATCAATGATCTTCTGTCGCGGCTTGGCATCAAGTCAGAATTCGTGCGCGGCAAGCGTGTGACCGACAAGGCCACGGTCGAGGTGGTCGAGATGGTGCTGACCGGTCTTGTCAACAAGCGCATCGTCCAGGCGATCATGGATGAGGGTGGCCGCGCAGTCGGACTGTCGGGCAAAGACGATGACCTGATGGTCTGCGAGGCTGACGATCCGGAGCTGGGCTTCGTCGGCAGGCCGGTCGAGATGAATGTGCAGGTCCTGCGCGACCTTTTCGCCGCCGGGATCATTCCGGTCGTGGCACCAGTCGCGACGGGCATGGAGGCGAATGAGACCTTCAACGTCAATGGCGACACTGCCGCAGGGGCCATTGCGGGCGCATTGCAGGCGGATCGCCTGCTCCTGCTGACCGATGTCTCGGGCGTGAAGAACGAAGCGGGCGAGGTCATGACCCAGCTGACACCGGAAGAGGTGCGCGACCTGACCGCCAGGGGCGTCATCGCGGGCGGCATGATCCCCAAGACCGAAACCGCCCTGAAGGCGATCGAGGAAGGCGTGCGCGCCGTCGTCATCCTTGATGGCCGCGTGCCCAATGCCTGCCTTCTGGAGCTGTTCACCGATCATGGTGCAGGCTCTCTCATCCGCACGACCAAACCGCGCGTGACGCCGCGCGAAAAGTAATCGCTTCGGGCACAAAGCTCCTGACAGAACCCTGTCAGGAGGGGGCATGTATTGGTTCCCGCATCGGCCGAACCCGGCCCATGCACGGAGGAGAACCAGAATGACCCAGATCCTCGAACGCGTCCGTTTCCGCACCCTGCCCGGCACTGATGAGGCGCAGTTCATCGCCGCCGCCGCTGCGATCAGCGATTGGGCCAAGACGCAGCCCGGCTTTGCCTATCGCACACTTGTCCGCGACGGCGAGGAATGGATCGACCTCGCCTTTTGGAGCGACCTCGACGCGGCCAAGGCGGCATCTGCCGGGTTCATGGAGGCAAACGGCAGCAGCGCGTTCATGGCAATGATCGACCCGGAAAGCGTCAGGATGGAGTATCTGAGTCAGATGCACAGTGCCATGGCGGCCTGACGCCGTGGCAGGTCGTCTTTGACATTGCCCGGGCAAGTGGGGCGGGTCATGTTTGGCGCATGACCACGCCCGACCTTGCCCGCATTGAACGCCTCGCCGCCACGCACCGCCTTGCCGTGTTCGGCGGCTTTCATCCCGCAGCCGGGGACGACTGCCCGGATGGGACCGGAACGCTCCTGCTGATCGGTCCGTCAGAGCCAGGCTTCTGGGCGCATGTGACCACCATGCCCGAATGGCAGGATGGCGCGCCGGACCCGTTGGATCGCTGGTCAAAGCGGGTTCTGGACGATATCGCGGCGACCTTCTCGGGTCAGGCGATCTTTCCCTCTGACGGGCCACCCTATCCGCCGTTCATTCGCTGGGCCCAGCGGACGGGGCGGGTCTGGGCCTCACCCGTCCAGATCCTCGTCCATGATCGTGCAGGGCTCATGGTATCTTTCCGGGGGGCGCTGGCGCTGCCCGGGCGTATCGACCTGCCCGCGCCGCCCCTCGCCTCGCCGTGCGACACCTGCCCTGACCGCCCCTGTGAAACCGCCTGCCCTGCCAGTGCCCTGACACCGGCGGGATATGACGTGCCCGCCTGCCACGCTTTTCTTGATACATCCGCCGGACAGGACTGTCTTTCTTCCGGTTGCCACACACGTCGCGCTTGCCCGCTGTCACAAGCCTATGGCAGGCTGCCGGAACAATCCGCCTATCACATGAGGCTCTTTCACAGATGACCCCTTCCGGCCACCGCCGCCTGATCCTGACCCGCCACACGAAGTCCGCCTGGGACGACCCCGGAACCGCCGACCATGACCGGCCATTGAACCAACGTGGACGGCGCGCGGCGCTGGAACTGGGGGAATGGCTGAATTCACGAGGATACGAGCCCGATCAGGTCCTCTGTTCAACCGCAGAGCGGACCAAAGAAACCTGGAGCCGGATGGCCGCAGCCCCGCTTGAAGTGACCCCGAAGGTGGAGTTCCTGTCAGCCCTCTATCACGCGGCGCCCGATGTGATGCTGAAATACCTCTCCAAGGCGACGGGAGATTGCGTCATGATGATCGGGCACAATCCCGGCATCGCGGAGTTCGCCGCCCGCCTGCCCGCGCGCCTGCCTGTTGACCCGGACTTTCAGCGCTATCCGACCGGCGCGACGCTGGTGGTCGATTTCCAGATCGATAACTGGGCCGCGATCAAGGCGGGGTCAGGCTCGGTTCTGGATTTCTTCGTACCGTCCGGGCGGGACTGAGCCGCCCCCGACGCGACACATCAGGATCACGAGACCGGCAGGGAAGACGGGGCAACCCCGCCGTCCCTGCCAATATGTCATCCCCTGAGCGTGCCGCCCGTCGCCTTTGCCACCTTCTCGACGATCTTGGCCGAAACGGCCTCGATCTCTTCGTCGGTCAGGGTCTTGTCGCGCGGCTGCATACGGACGGAAATCGCCAGCGACTTCTTGCCAGCACCCATCTGCGCCTCGGCCTTCTCACCGGTGAACTGGTCAAAGACCGCGACACTTTCAATCAGCACCTTGTCGGCACCTTGCGCGGCATTCACCAGCGTCAGCGCCTCGACGCCCCTGTCGACGACAAAGGCGAAATCGCGTTCGACCGCCTGAAGGTCGGAAATGCCCAAGGCCGCGCGGGTCGTGGTCTTGGATTTCGGGAAGGGCACCTTTTCCACATGGATGGTGAAGGCGACCGCAGGCCCCTTCACATCCATCGCGCGCAGAACCTTCGGATGCACCTCGCCAAAGGTGCAAAGCGCGTTCGGCCCAAGCCCCATCACGCCCGACCGGCCCGGATGGAACCAATCATCCGCCTTGCGACTGATCTGCACCTTCTGAGGCGCGCCAAGGGCGGCCAGAACCGCCTCGGCATCGGCCTTGGCGTCATAGGTATCGGCCGGGCGACGCGAGCCGTAGGGGTCGCGCGGCGCGGTGGCGCCGATCAGAAGGCCCGCCGCCTGCAGGGCCTGTTCGCCGGGCTCGCCGCCTGCGAAAGCGGGGCCAACCTCAAAGAGAGCCAGATCCATGAAACCGCGCGCCTGATTGCGGGCGGCGGCCTGCAAGAGGCCCGGCAGCAGGTCGGGGCGCATATGGGTCATCTCGGACGAGATCGGGTTTTCGATCCGCGTCGCCTCTTCCCCACCGCCGAACATCGCGGCGGAAGGGCCGTCGATGAAGCTGTAGGTCACGCATTCGTTGTAGCCAAGGGCCGCAAGCGTCCGCCGCGCCGCCTTTTCGCGCATCTGCATCGGCGTCAGGATCGGCTTTGGCACACCGGGTTTGGTGCGCCGCATCGGCTTGCCTTCCAGCTTCGTCAGCGACGCGATTCGCGCCACTTCCTCGACCAGATCGGCCTCGCCCAGCACATCGGGGCGCCAGGACGGCGGATGGGCCATGTCACCCTTCAGGGTGAAGCCAAGGGCCTCCAGAGTGTGGCGCTGATCGCCCTCGGCGATATTCATGCCGACAAGGCTCACGACCTTTTTCGGGTCAAACCGATAGGCCCGGTCCGTCACCGGCACCGCGCCGTCCATGACGACCTCGGACGCCTCGCCGCCACAAAGATCAAGGATCATCCGCGTCGCGAGTTCCAGCCCCGGCAAAGTGAAGTCCGGGTCGACGCCACGTTCGAAGCGATAGCGGGCATCGGAATTGATCTTCAGCGCGCGGCCCGTCGTGGCGATGGTGATCGGGTCCCAATAGGCGCTTTCAAGGAAGACATCCGTCGTTTCCTCGGTGCAGCCGGAAACCGCGCCGCCCATCACACCGGCGATGCTTTCGGGACCGTTGTCATCCGAAATCACCATCATGCCAGGCTTGAACGTATAGGTTTTCTCGTCCAGCGCCTCGATCGTCTCGCCGCCCGCCGCCGGATGGATGCGCAGATCGCCCTTGACCTTACCCGCATCGAAGACGTGCAGGGGCCGGTTCTGGTCGAAGGTGAAGAAGTTGGTGATATCGACGAGCGCCGAGATCGGACGCAGCCCGATGGCCTTCAGCCGCGCCTGCAGCCAGGCCGGGCTCGGCCCGTTCTTCACGCCGCGGATCAGGCGGCCGGTGAAAAGCGGACAGCCCTTTTCCTTCAGGGCCGCGTCGATCACCACCTTGATCGGGCTTTCAAACCCGCCCTTGACCGGCTGTACGTCGAGCGGTTTCAGCTTGCCCAGTCCCCGCGCCGCAAGGTCGCGGGCGATGCCGCGCACGCCCAGGGCATCGGGACGGTTCGGGGTGATCTTGATATAGATCATCGGATCGACCGCGCCGGGGCGGTTCGCCGCCAGCCAGTCCACGAACCGCTCACCGACCTCGCCCGAGGGCAGCTCGATGATGCCGTCATGTTCGTCGGAAAGCTCAAGCTCGCGCTCCGAGGCCATCATGCCATGGCTCTCGACCCCCCGGATCTTGCCGACGCCCAGGGTCACGTCGATGCCGGGGACATAATCGCCGGGCTTGCAAAGGACGACCGTGATCCCTTCCCGCGCGTTCGGGGCACCGCAGACGATCTGCTTTTCGCCCTCGTCGGTCAGCACCCGGCAGACCCGCAGCTTGTCGGCATCGGGATGCTGTTCGGCGTGCAGAACCTTGGCCAGCGTGAAGGCCGAGAGCCGCGCGGCAGGGTTCTGCACCTCCTCGACCTCAAGCCCAAGATCGGTCAGCGCATAGAGGATCTCGTCGAGCGTGGCTTGCGTCTCAAGATGGTCTTTCAGCCAGGAGAGGGTGAATTTCATCGTATCGTCCCATGTGTAGGGCGGGGTTCACCCCGCCATTCCGGCGCGCGGTGGGGTGAACCCCGCCCTACGGCTTGCTCGCTATCCCCAACCCATTAGTTTGCTAATTGCTGTGACAGCCAAAGAAGAGGTTGCACCCTTTAGAAGTTCGTATGCTTCCTTGGGTCCAGCCGATTTCAACTTTTCCCAGAATGCGTTCACTTCCAGTGCCTCAACGGCATCGTGTCCTAGGGCAGTTAAGCGCCAAACGGCCTCATCGGTCTCAACTACTAGTCCCTCATCAGCCATCAGCTTTAGATGGTATTCGTCAGCCCGTTCCTCGTCAGAAGCGTTCAACAATCCAGCGACAATGAGGAAGCCCTGCGGCTCGCCTTCAAGACGCAAGAGAAGGTTTCGAATGCGATCGCGTTCCCGCTTCACCTGCTCAGCCCCCCGGCCACCGTCGGCATGTCGAGGCTCGCAAAGCCGTAGTGCCTCAGCCAGCGCAAATCGCTCTCGAAGAACGCCCGCAAATCCGGGATGCCGTATTTCAGCATCGCCAGCCGGTCGATCCCCATCCCGAACGCAAAGCCCTGCCATTCGTCGGGATCGACCCCGGCCGAGCGCAGCACATGCGGGTGGACCATGCCGGAGCCGAGAATTTCCATCCAGCCGTCGCCCTCGCCGATCTTCAGCTGCCCCTTGTCCCAAGAACAGCGGATATCGACCTCGGCCGAAGGTTCGGTGAAGGGGAAATGCGAGGCGCGGAAGCGCAGCTCGACATCGTCGACCTCAAAGAAGGCGCGGCAGAACTCTTCCAGCACCCATTTGAGGTTGGCCATGGAGGTATCGCGGTCGATCGCCAGCCCCTCGATCTGGTGGAACATCGGCGCATGGGTCTGGTCCATGTCCATGCGGTAGACGCGGCCGGGTGCTATGACGCGGATCGGCGCGCCGTGGGTCTGCATGGCGCGGATCTGCACGGGGCTGGTATGGGTGCGCAGCACATGCGGCGGGCGGTTGTCGCCCTCGGCCCGCGCCATGAAGAAGGTGTCATGCTCCTGCCGCGCGGGGTGTTCCGGCGCGATGTTGAGCGCGTCGAAATTGTACCAGTCGCTTTCGATCTGCGGCCCTTCGGCGACGGCAAAGCCCATATCGGCGAAGATCGCGGTGATTTCCTCGGTGACCTGGCTGACCGGGTGGATCGTGCCCTGACGGCGCGGACGGCCCGGCAGCGTAACATCGAGCCATTCGGATTTCAGCCGCTCATCAAGGGCGGCATCGGCCAGCGCGGATTTCTTGGCGCGCAGTGCCGCGTCAATCTCATCCTTCAGCCGGTTCAGCGCCTGCCCGGCTTCCTGCCGCATGGCGGGGTCCATCTGGCCAAGCTCTCGCATCTTCAGCGAAATCTCACCCTTCTTGCCAAGGGCCGCCACGCGCAGCTCTTCCAAAGCGGCCTCATCCCCCGCCCTGGAAATGCCGTCGAGATACTTGCCCTTAAGCGCGTCCAATCCGTCCATCGGTCCCTCCGGCGAATACCGGCCTCTGCTATCACAGCCTTCCTCGAATTCAAGGAGGCCAAAGAAAAACCCCGCGGGAGGCCCATCAGGCCACTCGCGGGGTCAAACTGTCCCTCAGG
>NZ_JBARVQ010000666.1:0-1603 GCF_049646345.1 Albidovulum sp.
CCTGAGGCTTGACCCCGGGGGGCTGGCCGTGGTTCATCTCGGCCAATGGCGACGAGCAGAAAACCAGCATCGAAAGCGAAGAAGAAACCTGCCGCGAAGGGCGGGGGCTGGACGCTGCGGCGTGTCCTGCGGCTGGCCCGGCGCGGGGCTTTCGGCGTAGTGGCGGCGTTTCTGCTGCTTGTGGTGCTGTTCACGGTCATCCCGCCGGTGATGACGCCCTATATGATCGCCGAAAGCTGGCGGCAGGGCGGGATCGACCGCGACTGGGTAGCGCTTGAGGATATGTCGCCGCATCTCGCGCGGTCGGTCGTGGCGGCGGAGGATGCGAATTTCTGCCTGCATTGGGGCTTTGACATGAAGGCGATCCGCGCTGCGCTGGACGAAGGCGCGGGTCGCGGGGCGTCCACGATCAGCCAGCAGGTCGTCAAGAACGTCTTTCTGTGGCAGGGGCGAAGCTGGCTGAGAAAGGCAATGGAGGCGGTGATGACGCCGGTCGTCGAACTCGTCTGGTCCAAACGCCGCATTGTCGAGGTCTATCTGAATGTGGCCGAGACCGGGCGGGGTGCCTTTGGCGCCGAGGCCGCGGCCCAGCGTTACTTTGACAAATCCGCCGCCGATCTGAGTGCCACGCAAGCCGCCCTGATCGCCGCCGCACTGCCCGACCCGAAGGGCCGCAACCCGGCGCAGCCCTCGGGCTACCTGCGCAAACGCGCCCGATCCATTGCTGACGGGGCGGCGACGATCCGCGCCGATGGGCGGGCGGCGTGCTTCGAGGATTGAACCGGGGGCCTGCCGCCGTTATCACGTGGGTTGATCCCCGCGCGAGCATTGCCCCATGACCCGACTTTACCACGTTCCCCTGTCCCCCTTCTGCCGCAAGGTCCGCCTGACACTGGCCGAAAAGAAGGTTGAGGTGGAGCTGGTCGAGGAACGCTATTGGGAACAGGATCCGGAATTCCTGCGCCGCAATCCGGCGGCCAAGGTCCCGGTGATCCGGCTGAACGGCAAGACGATGACGGAAAGTCAGGCGATCTGCGAATATCTGGAAGACACGATCCCCGAACCCCGTCTGATGCCGAAAGACCCCGAGGCCCGCTATGAGGTGCGCCGCCTTTGTGCCTGGTTCGACGACAAGTTCCACGCTGAAGTGACCTCGAAACTCGTCTATGAGCGGGTCAACAAGAAGATGATGAAACAGGGCTATCCGGACAGCAAGAATGTGAAGTTCGGGGCGGTGCGGATCAAGTATCACCTCGACTATATGCATTGGCTGTTGGAGAGCCGCCGCTGGCTGGCGGGGAATGAGATGACCCTGGCCGATTTCGCCGCCGCCGCGCATCTGTCGAGCCTTGATTACATCTCGGATGTCGACTGGAACCGCAGCCAGACCGTCAAGGACTGGTATGCCAAGATCAAGTCGCGCCCCTCGTTCCGGTCGCTGCTGGCCGATCAGGTGTCGGGGTTCCCACCCCCGGCGCATTATGCCGATCTGGATTTCTGAAACGCGGCCGTGCCGGGGGCGCTGCCCCCGGACCCCCGGGATATTTGAACCAAGTGGAAGCAGCAGGGTTGGACAATCTGGCATTCCGCGAAGGCGTAACGC
>NZ_JBARVQ010000667.1:0-2774 GCF_049646345.1 Albidovulum sp.
CTGGGGTAGCTGATCGCGTCCGCAGATCTTCAATCGATCCATTCGCTACTACTTACGCGGGCAGATTTGGTCGAGTCAACCACTCTCCGCGCCCGCCTGCCGAGATTCGTCAGGATGCGCAGCTTCAGGTCGATCACCTCGGAGGTCACGGGAGGCCGAGCAGATCGTAAAGGAACGCAATGATCGCCCCTATAACTATCTCCCATCTGCCAGCAGCAATGGCACCATTCCTGATCTCCGCGACATTCAGGCGAATGCCAATCGAATCAAGTAAAGTAAAGTGCCTGTCCCCTTGTAGCAGATCGCGTCCGGGCTCGCTCGACGCGTGGGGGTACATGAAACGGGGCGGCTCCACAGAGCCGCCCCGAAGGTCTTTCATTTTGGCGTGCCGGTTTCAGCCAGGACGCGGCTGGCTCCGATCAGAAGCTCTTCAATTTCTCAGCGGCCGCTTTGATGCGGGCCTGGAACTCTGCGAACTTCTTGTTGTTCTCCTCGTTGCGCTCCGGACCGGTCGCGATCCATTCGGAGAGCGCCTGCGTCGCGGCCTTGTCCTCCGCGATCGCCGCTTTGTAGGCGTCGGCCTTGTCGGGGTTGGCTTTGATGTAGGCCTCGATGTTTGCCGGGCTCATCCGCACCACTGCCTTGAACTCGTCGATGAAGCTGGCAGGGGTCTTGTCTTTGCCGGCGCCGAGTTGGCCCAGCTTTGTCTTACCATCACTGTCGAGTACGACGTAGGTGGGGAATCCGCGCACGCCGAACTGGTCCTTGAGCTCGTTGTTGCGACTGACGTATTTTTCTGGGACGATGGCTTTGTCCTTGGGGAAATCGAGGGTCACTAGCACCACGTTTTCGGCGGCGAATTTCTGCCACGCCTCTTCAGCGAAGACGCCCTTGTCCATCAGCTTGCACCAGCTGCACCAGTCGGAGCCGGTGAAGTTGAGCATCATCGGCAGTTTCTTTTCCGCGGCCAATTTGACGGCAGCGTCGAAGTCCATCGTCCAGTGGCCGACCTCTGCGCCGTCGATCTGAACCTTGTCTTCCGCCTGGGCGGAGAGTGCGAGTGCGCCGAAAGCGATTCCGGCAAGTGTGTTCTTCAAGATATTCATGATTTATAGTCACTAGTGTCCAGCTAAGCACAATTTTTCAATCTGTTTAGTGTTCGTTTTCAGTCGATTACGCCAATTCCGTGGTGTGACGCATTTGAATCCAATTCCCCGTTCCTGCCTGTCTTATTGAGACTGGCGCCATGAATGAAGGACGGCTGATTTTCACCCAAGTCTCGGACATGATCCACCGCGAGCAGTTCGATCGCTGCATCAGTCAGTACCCGATGCCTCGCTCAAGCCGTGGGATGAGTGGGCGTGATCAGTTTCTGGCGATGCTCTTTGCACAGCTGACTTTCCGGGAGAGTCTGCGCGACATCGAAGCCTGCCTTAGAGAGAGCCCACACCGCTACGGGATGGGCATACGGGGCAATGTCACGAGGACAAACCTCGCCTACGCAAACAGTCACCGCGACTGGAGGGTTTACGAAGCGCTGGCGCATGTTCTCATCCGCAAGGCGAGGCGCCTCTACGCCGGTGACCCGAACGGGCTCGATATCGATGAGATCGTCTATGCCGTTGATGCCTCGACCGTCGACCTGTGCCTCTCGATGTTCCCGTGGGCTCACTTCAGAACGACAAAGGCCGCGATCAAATTGCACACACAGATCGACCTGACCGGCTCGATCCCCGTGTTTATAAGCCTCACGGAGGGTGCCGTGCATGACGTGAACTTCCTCGACGGGATGTATTTCGAAGCCGGGAGCATCTACGTCTTCGACCGTGGCTACCTCGATTTCGCACGACTCTTCCGTCTAGCAGAGGCCGGTGCCTTCTTCGTGATACGCAGCAAAACCAACACGAGGTTCACGGTGTCTCGATCGCACGCTGTAGACACTTCGACCGGGCTCAGGTGTGACCAGCGGATCAGGCTCTGCACCGCCAGAGGAAAGAGGAGCTACCCCGAGACTCTACGGCGCATCGGCTACTTCGATGCGGAGACCAAGAAGCGCCTGACGTTTCTGACCAATCACTTCTGGCTGCCCGCCCTGGTGGTCGCGGCCATCTACAAGAACCGGTGGAAGATCGAACTCTTCTTCAAGTGGATCAAACAGAACCTCCGTATCAAGGCGTTCTACGGCACCAGTGAGAATGCTGTCTACACGCAAATCTGGACGGCAATCTGCACCTACCTCATGGTAGCCTGTCTCAACAAGACCCTCCGGATCGACGAAAGCTTGAGCCGAATCATGCAAATCCTGAGCGTCAACGTATTTCAGAAAGCTACTCTGGCTGAACTGCTTACGGAGAACAAGTCAGAAGGATCAGAGTATCGAAACCGTAACCAGTTGACATTCAACTGGTCTTAGCTGGACACTAGTGATTTATAGTCTGCTTGGATTTTTGCCTTCCAGTAGCACGAGGCGCCGCCGAGCTTATCTATTACCAAGCTATCTGACGAGCCCAGATGATAAACTCGCGCCGCACCGCTTCAAGGGGCAAATGCGACCGTTCTTAGGGGTCACGATTTCAGGGTGGCATGGACCTCAGTTGCAGCACGGGGATCACCTACACCGCCGAGACGAGTACCGACCTGAGGGCCTGGACGAGCGAGGGGGCAAGCCTCTCCGATCCCGATCCAGACGGCCAGCACACTGTCTCGGTTGGCTGAGGCGCGCCGATCCGCTTTCTGCGCCTGGTGGTTACGCTGGATCGCTGACCATCCTCGAG
>NZ_JBARVQ010000668.1:0-7396 GCF_049646345.1 Albidovulum sp.
GTCGCCGGTTGCGCCGGGAAAATCAGCCTGAAAGGTCCAGCCGTCCTCCAGCATGTCGGGATGGACGGCGGACACGTCGATCAGGCCCTCCAGCCCCTTCAGCGCCCGGAAGATCAGCGTCCGATGCGCCCAGGGACAGGCATAGGAAACATAGAGGTGATAGCGGCCTGCCTCGGCCGGAAAGCCACCGTCCCCCGACGGTCCCGGCGCCCCGTCCGGCGTGACCCAGTTGCGAAAGACACTGTCGGTGCGTTTGAAGGCGCCGCCGGTTTTTGCTGTGTCGTACCACTCGGTCGACCATGTTCCGTCAATCAGCCTGCCCACCGCGGTTCCTCTCGATTCTGCCCCGGGAATCTAGGGACTGCTACCCTGCCTGAACACCGCAACCGGCGCGGACTTGCCCTGCGCAGTCGCACATTATTGTCGCGCACGGCGAAATATTGTTACGTCACTGTCACGGATTAGGCACAAATCCTTGTTGTCCATAAGGTTAACTTGATTTTGAGGGGCTTTGGCCCATGCTGATTGTCGGGGGGAGTGATTGTGATGAATGATATTTTGCCAAAGGAAGTGCGGGCGGGTCTGGAAGAGGCGCGCAAACGCGATTTGAAACGCCGGTCGCGCCTTCGGGTCATGGCGGGCGACGATGTCTATCCGATCCTGAAGTTCTGGGAGACGGGCTTTGCGCTTGACGCCGATCAGGTGCAGCAGCTTCGCGGTCTTGTCGATATCTATGACGGGGCCCGCCATCTTTATCAGTCGCTGATCATCGCCTCTGATGTCGAGGATGGTGAGTTGATCTGCACGATGAAGCGGTCAACCATGGCGCATGATACGGTGCCGCTTGACTACGTGCGCGAAGATGACGCGCCCCGGGGCTATCTGCCGCGCTTTTGACCGCAAGGCTTCAGGGCCGGATTTCGACTGTCGTGCCCATCGGGGTCACGCGCCATAACTCCTCGATTTCGGTGTCGGAAACGGCAATGCAGCCTGCTGTCCAGTCATGGCGCAAAGTGGCCTTGCCGTAGAAGGCGTTCGGTTGGCCGTGGATAAAGATATCGCCACCCGGATCGTAGCCGCCTGCCGAAGCGCGGATCAGATCGTCCCTTTGCGGATAGTTGATCCCCAAAGACAGGTGGAACTTGCTTTCCGCATTGCGCCGGTCGATGCGGAACATGCCTTCGGGTGTGCGTCCATCGCCCTGCCGCGCCTTGTCGCCTTCGGGCGCGAAACCCAAGGCGACCGGATAGCTTCGCAACTCCACCCCGTCGCGGAACACAGTCAGACGCCGCGCCCCCTTCTCGATCAGGATGTGATCGATCTGCCCGGTCAGGGGCGGCAGCGGTTCAGGCGGGCGCGGCGCCGGGAACTTGTACTGATAGAGCGCCAGCATCCCCAGCCCGAGCGCGGCGGTCAGGACGGTAAGCTGGAAGAACCGGCGCAGAAACCTCATTGCAAGTCGCCGAATGCCTTTTGTATGCGTGCGACCGCTTCGGCCACACGGGCGCGCGGTGTAGCAATGTTGAAGCGCAGAAAGTTCCCGCCGCCCTTGCCGAAACTCGGGCCGTGATTGACCGCGATCTTCGCATCCCGCTCTACCCGTCCGGTGAATTCGGCGGCTGGCATTCCGGTGCCGTCAAAATCGACCCATGCAAGATAGGTCGCTTCAAGCGGCATGGAGGCAAGCCCCGGAACCGCAGCGATCCCGTCGTCAAACAGCCTGCGATTGCCGTCGAGATAGGCGACCAGCGCATCCACCCATTCGGCACCCTCGGGCGAATAGGCGGCCGTCGCCATATGCATCCCGAAGCTGTTGGGGGAAATGCCAAGTGCGGCAATCTTTGCCGCGAACTTCGCCCGCAACGCCTCGTCGGCGATGATCACATTGCCGATATGGCTGCCCGCGATGTTGAAGGTCTTGGTGGTTGCCGTCATCGTCACCAGCCGGTCGGTGATCTCTGGCGCGGCTTTGGCCATGACAGAATGGCGATGCCCCGGATAGACGAGGTCGTGGTGGATCTCGTCCGAGACCAGCACCAGATCGTGGCGCTTGCAGAAATCGGCCACACCGCGCAACTCCTCTTCGGTCCAGACCCGTCCGCCGGGATTATGGGGCGAACAGAGGATCAGCATCCGTTCGCGGCCCGTCATCTGCGCGTCCCATGCGGCAAAATCGAGGTGATAGCGGCCGCCCTCATTCGCCAGCGCACATTCGACGACCTGTCGCCCCGCCGCTTTGATGACGCGGGCGAAGGCATGGTAGACGGGCGTCATCAGAACCACACCGTCGCCCGGTACAGTATAGGCGTCAATGCAAAGCGCCGTGCCGTTCACCAGACCATGTGTGGTGAAGATCCAATTGGAATCGATCTGCCAGCCATGACGCTCGGCCATCCACCAGGTGATCGCCTCCAGATAGGCGCGGTCATCGCCGAAATAGCCATAGACCCCATGATCGGCCATGCCCTGCACCGCTGCCTGAACACAGGCGGGTGGGCGGAAATCCATATCCGCCACCCACATCGACAGCCCGTCCTTGGGGCTGACGCCATAGAGCTTTTCCATCATGTCCCATTTCGCGGAATGGGTGCCGGTGCGGTCGATAATCTCGTCGAAATCCATGCGGGCTCCTGTCCTTTGGCCGCGAGACTAATCATCACACGGTCGGGTGCAAGGGGCCGGGCATTGCGCACGGGAAAGGCTTGCCCTAAATCGGGCGCATGACGATACGCCCGATCCTTATCCATCCCGACCCGCGCCTGAAAAAGTTGTGCGACCCCGTGACCGAGATCACGGATGACTTGCGCGCGGCTGCCGAAGATATGCTTGAGACGATGTATGACGCGCCAGGCGTCGGTCTGGCCGGGCCGCAGGTCGGGCTGATGAGCCGCATCCTGGTCATGGATTGCATCAAGGACCCCGAGGCCAAGCCACGGCCGATGGTTCTGATGAACCCCGAAGTCACCTGGACCTCGGACGAGACCAACACCTATGAGGAAGGCTGCCTGTCGATCCCCGAACAATATGCCGATATCACCCGCCCGAAAGAGGTGAAGGTGCGCTGGCTGGGGCTGGATGGCGCGACCCATGAAGAAGAATTCGACGGTCTCTGGGCCACTTGCGTCCAGCATGAGATCGATCATCTCGACGGCAAGCTCTTCATCGACTACCTGACGCCGCTGAAACGCCAGCTGATCACCCGCAAAATGCAGAAGCTGAAGCGCGAGAAGGCGCGGGCGTGACGGTCAGGCCCTTTATTCCCTATTCCGACAGACGGCTGCACAAAGAGGCCGAACCGGTCGCATCTGTGACCGAAACTGTACGGATGATCTGGGACGATATGGTCGAGACGATGGACGCGATGCCGGGCTACGGGCTGGCAGCACCGCAGATCGGGATCATGTTGCGGTTGGCCGTCGTCGATTGTTCCGACAAGCGCGGGCAGGCGGTCAGGATGGCCAATCCCGAAGTGCTGCACGCCTCGGTCCAGATGCGAAAACATGATGAGGCGAGCCCGAACCTGCCGGGTGTCCATGCGGGCATAGAGCGGCCCCGCGCCGTCACAGTGCGGTTCCTGAATGAGGCGGGGGAGGTCGAGGAGCGCGATTTTGTCGGGATCTGGGCGACCTCCGTTCAGCACCAGATCGACCACCTGAATGGCAGGATGTTCGTCGATCACCTGTCGCCGGTCCGAAAGAAGATGCTCGTCGCGAAGGCCGAAAAGCTGAGGAAGCGCGGATAGCAGTCGGGGGATTTTGCATCCCCGTCGCCCATTGACGCTCGGACCAATGGCGCGACAATGGGCGACCCCAGCAGGGTATTTGAGCAATGAAGAAGGGGTGAGGCATGCGCGTTGTGTTCATGGGCACGCCGGAGTTTTCGGTCCCGGTTCTGGAGGCGCTTCATGCCGCCCATGAGGTTCTGTGCGTCTATTGCCAGCCGCCGCGTCCCGCTGGCCGCGGCAAGAAGGACCGGCCGAGCCCGGTTCAGGCACGGGCCGAGGCTTTGGGCCTGCCGGTCCGCCATCCGGTCAGCCTGAAAGGGGCAGAGGCGCAGGCGGAATTCGCGGCGCTTCAGGCCGATGTCGCCGTGGTCGTGGCCTACGGGCTGATCCTTCCGAAGGCGGTGCTGGATGCGCCGGCGCAAGGTTGCCTGAACATCCACGCCTCGCTTCTGCCGCGCTGGCGCGGGGCGGCGCCGATCCATCGGGCGATCATGGAGGGGGACGCGGAAACGGGTATCTGCATCATGCAGGTGGAGGCCGGGCTCGATACCGGGCCGGTTCTGCTCTGTGAGGCGACCGGGATTGGCGCGGGCGAGACCACTGCTGACCTTCATGACCGGCTCTCAACGGTGGGCGCGCGGCTGATCGTCGAGGCTCTGGGCCGCCTCGGTGATCTGGTGCCCGAGGCTCAGGCGGAAGCAGGCGTGACCTATGCCGCCAAGATCGACAAGGCCGAGGCGCGGGTCGACTGGTCCCGGCCCGCGACCGAGGTCGACCGGCTGATCCGGGGCCTCTCGCCCTTTCCCGGCGCCTGGTGCGACATCGCGGGCGAGCGGGTGAAGCTCTTGCGGTCGCATCTGGCGACCGGTGAAGGCGCGCCGGGCAAGGTGCTGTCGGGCTTCACCATCGCCTGCGGCGACGGCGCGGTCGAGATCACCGAAGCGCAGCGCGAGGGCAAGCGTCCGATGCCCGTGGCCGAAGTGTTGCGCGGGCTGATCCTGCCCGAAAAACTCGACTGACCCTTCCCTGCGGAAGGGGGCCTTCCCATATCGCAAGGGTATGGAGGCATGATTGGCGCTTATCGGACTGATCATCATCGGCGCGGCGGCGGGGTTCATCGCCACAAGGCTGATGGGCATTGAGGCGGATCTGATCACGACTATCGCAGTCGGGGTAATAGGTGCGCTTGCGGGCGGGCTGGTCCTGCGTTTCATCCTGACAGTTGCAGGCTGGCTCGGCGGTTTCGTCGGCGCGGTTCTGGGGGCGATGGCGCTGATCTGGCTGTGGCAGAGCTACGGTCCGAAATCAAAGTAAGGTGGGTTTAAACCCACCTGACAAAACCATGTAAATCCTTAGGGTGAGGATTCATAACCAGTAGATCACGACAGCCACGAGGGCGATGGCTGACAGGAAGAGCTTGGGACAGCGGTCATAGCGTGTCGCCACGCTTGAGCCTGCCGAACATGATCTCGATCCGGTTGCGCCGCTTGTAGCGCCGCTTGTCGTATTTGACCGGCGTCTTCCGCTGTTTCCGACCGGGGATACAGGCGCGTATCCCTTTGTCTTTCAACGCTTCTCGGAACCAGTCAGCGTCATAGCCGCGATCCCCGAGCAGCCCTTTGACCTTTGGCAGGCCGCTGAGCAGTGCCCGTGCGCCGATATAATCGCTGACCTGCCCGGCGGTGACGAACAGGTCGACCGGTCTTCCCTGGCTGTCACAGATTGCATGCAGCTTGGTGTTCATGCCGCCCTTGGTGCGACCGATCAGGCGACCACGCCCCCTTTTTTGGCGGCCATGCTGGTCGCTGTTCGATGTGCCTTGAGGTATGTCGCGTCAATTATCACAGTCTTCTGTTCGCCATGTTCTGCCGCCAGGCCGACCATCATCCGCGCGAAGATGCCTTTTTCGCTCCAACGCTTCCACCGGCTGTAAAGCGTCTTGTGTGGACCATAAGCGGCAGGAGCGTCACGCCAACGTAAGCCATTGCGATTGTAGAATATAATCCCACTCAACACACGCCGGTCATCGCCGCGAGGCTTGCCGTGCGATTTCGGGAAGAAAGGGGAAAGCTTGGCCATCTGCTCGTCGCTCAGCCAGTAAAGGTCGCTCATGTCACCGCTCCGTTTTCCGAGCCGTGAAACACGCAACGCAGCGAAAATCAATGCATCCTAACCCTAACAGCGTCTAGCAAGCCGCTCACGGCATCTCAGCAAGGATATCAGGACATGAGCACCGAAGTTTCCACGCAGGTCACGCCCGCACTCCACCCCGACAACGTCAAGCACATCGACGGCTACAATGACGAGACCGCCAAGGTGCTCGGCATGACCGAGACCGCATTCAGCACCGCCTACAACGGCATCGTCAACGTGGCGAACGCGCGCGAGAAGGCCAAGACGAACCCGACTTGGAACGAAGCGCAGCAAATCATCCACACTCAGGAACTGGCGTACAAGGTGATGGACTCCATCAGCCGGAGCTTCGAAAGCACCCGCGCCAACCTCGTAAAGGGCATCAACTTCCTTGAGGGCGAGTTGAACATGCCGCTGACCGAAGCTGCGGCGGGTGCGTTTGGCAAGGAAATCCGTGACCAAGTAAAGGGGCTGAACACCGGCGAGCGGCAGACCTTCATCCAGTAGCATATCGACGCGGGCGACGAACGGGTCGTCAGCGCGATCCTCGGCGCGCCTCCGTTTCTGTCGGGCCTCGACGCAAACATGCAAAGCACCCTGACGCGCATCTGGCACATGAAGCGTCAGCCCGACAAAGCCGCCCGCCTCAAGGTGATGCAGGGGGCCAAGGAGCTGATCGAGACCCGTGCGGGGTTGGTGTTCAAGGAGCTTGAGAAGGCCGTCGGTATGCGCCCCGACAAGGTGCGTCTGCTCCGTCAGGCGAAGACCGAGGCCGAGAAGGCGTTCGTGCTCAAGGACGCCTGATCGCATCTGTAACATCAAAGGAAAGCTCCGCATGACCGATGCATCCACACCGGCAGTGAAGGCTGGCTGGTATCCGGGGATGAAGTCCCCGAACCCGGCTGGCCGCCCTGCGGGCCGCACCCCGATGGCTCAGCTACAGAAGCGGTTGCTTGAAGAAGGCCCCGCTGTGCTGGACGCGGTGCTTGAGAAGGCCAAGGAGGGCGACCCCGCAAGCGCGGGTCTCGTCCTCAGCCGCATCCTGCCGGTGCTCAAAGCTCAGGGCGAGAAGGTCACCTTTGACCTCGACCCGTCGCTGCCGCTGGCCGCCCAGGTGGAGCAGGAGCTGGCCGCTATCGCGTCCGCGCTGATCGCCCCTGACGTGGGGCGGCAGATCATCGAGGCCATCGGCACGCTGGGCAACATCCGCGCGGTAGAGGAACTGGAACAGCGCATCATCACGCTGGAGGCGAAGGAGGTGAAGTAATGGAGATCGTTCACACAGCGAACGGCGGTTGCGCCGCCATCGAACCGCTGCGCGAGGACGCCGCGTTCTGCATGGTGATGCTCAACGGGCGCATGATCTGCGTGACCACAAGCGCGCTCTACCGCGAGGCCGTTGAAACGCTGCTCCGCAACGCCCCCGAGGTCGGCACGCCCTACCTGATGACCTACAGCGGGGCCGAGTTCGTCGCGCTGTTAGAGGTGGCTCGGTTTGTCTGAACAGGTTCCGGGCGTTTTCTAAGTGGTTTTCCGCCT
>NZ_JBARVQ010000669.1:0-4320 GCF_049646345.1 Albidovulum sp.
ATGAAATCGCGGTACTTCCTGGTCAGTTGATTGATGACTGAGGTCCGGACCCGATCTGTTGCGCCGTCGAGGGACTGGATGGTCATCGAACGGTGCGTTCCCAGCTTGAAATTTTGCCGATTTAAACCGGAGAGCCCTTTCTTACGTGCGTTGATATAAATCACTCCGAAGCTCGGGTAAGGCGCGACGCCGTTCCGCAGGATTTCTATATGGTGTGCCAGTGCCATCGGCCAGGCCTGATCGCGTCCCCGGAAACGGTGACGGATGATGTTGCGCAAGACATTGTCATGGTCCTGAAAGTAACGTTCAAATGTTGACCGCCTCAGCGCATGGGGCACATGTGCGCCGCGCCAGAAGGTCTTCGCCTTTGAAATCAGCGCGGCCGCGTTTTCCTGCATGCGGTAAAAGGGCGGATAGTCGTGCTGCATGAGCGAGGGGAAGATGCGGTGCTTGAGCCTCTGCAACTTGGTGGGTCGAAATCGCTTCTGGCGTGTTGCGTAGATCTGCGGCAACCCGTTGTGAAACCAGTCGGACGGAAGGACCTCGCGGCAGAGGAGAACGTCGTCATTGAAGTAGACAAATTGCTCGGACAGGCCCGGAATGCGCCAGATCATGCTTTCGATAGTCAGCGAATTGAATGTCGGAAGGTATTCCTCATATCCGCGAAAGATCGTTCTGTGATCGACGATTTCGATGAAATTCTCGGCGCAGAGACCGGCTTTTGCGAATTCGTCCAGCAGGGTGGGCTTCTGATTGTCGGTGACAATCCAGATCTTGCGAATGAAGGGGGCGAACTTCAGGATCGACGCTATCGAATAGTAAATCTCACCCACATTTGCAAAACGCGTTTCGTCAGTCGCTTCGTGCATGAGATTGACCGATGACGACGGTTCATACTGACGCCGTTTGGCGCGGTGGTCAGGATCGTTGCCATCGACCCAGCAAATCACGATGTCGATCGGCTTCAGGTCGTCCATTCATGTCTCCGTTAAGTCCAGCGGGTGGTTTTTCAGTTGTGAACCTTGCTTGGCGAAAGGGTAAACCCCTGTTGATCGGCGCGGGCACAGCGCGTTGTCCTAGCGTTTCAAGACCAAACGTTCGGGCGTGAGTGTCAGATGAAACTGACCAAGGTAGCTCATTCCAAGAAGCGAAGTGTCAAGCTCTCCTCCGTTCACGACTGCGGACACATTCCTGTCTGTCTCTCCCCCCAGCGTGAAACTGTCCAGCCGGACGGATGCCGTCCTGACCATGCCATTGGCGGTCATCGCCGTGCCGAAGTAATCGAGCTTGTCGGGGTCGAGCCCGGCCCTTACGGCATCCTCGCGGCTCAGCACCACATCGGTCGCGCCGGTATCGACGACGAACAGCACATCGGCACCGTTGATCTCGACCATCAGGTAAAAGTGCCCGTCTTCGGCCACCGGCACCTCCATTGTATCGCCCCTGACGAAGACTTCGGTCGGGAAGGCGCTGCGCCGGATATCCCTCCACATGCCCGCTATGGCGATGGCCCCCAGAAAGATCAGCCCCCAGATCGCCGCCTGCTGCGCGGTCTTTCCCAGCCGGTCGCGGTTTTCCAGCAGGAAGTAGCCGGCGACGACTGCGCCAAGCAGGACGAGGTAGATGAGGCGGGGGAAGTCCTGGCTGTCCATTGGCTCAGATGAGCCCGGTGCCGCGGATGCCGTCAACCACGAATTGCACTGACAGGGCGGCGAGCAGCATGCCCAGAAGTCGCGTGATGACCAGAAGCCCGGTCCGCCCGACAGCGCGTTCAATAACACCGGCGGCAAGGAAGAACAGGAACGACACCGCAACGACCGCGATCATGACGCCGTGGATCGCCAAGGTATGAGCCACGCCCGAGGCGGGCGAGTTGTTCACCAGCAGGATCATCGTCGTGAAAGCGCCGGGGCCAGCGATCAGCGGGGTCGCCAGGGGAAAGACCGACGGATCGTGATCGGGGTCGGCATGCTGGCCCTCGCGCCTTTGGGTCCGGCGCTCAAACAACATGTCGAGTGCGGTCACGAACAAGAGGATACCGCCCGAGATCTTGAAGGCGGGCATGGTGATGCCGATCACGGCCAGGATCTTGTCACCGAGCAGACCAAAGAGCGTCAGCAGGAAGATGGCGATCAGGCAGGACCGCAGGGCCAGTTGCCGCCGCCGCCGGTCCTCCATGCCTTGGGTCAGGGCGACGAATAGCGGGGTCAGCGCCAAGGGGTCGATGATCACGAAAAGCGTGACAAAGGCGGTGATATAGAACTGCACATCCATCGATCAGGCCTCTGCCAGTTCCAGCTTTTCCGCCGCCTTCAGCCAGAGCGCCTCGGCCCGGTCGAGCCCCTCCATCAACTCGGCATATTTCTTCTGCCAGACGACGGCCTCGGCGGGGCGTTCGTAAAGCTCGGGGTCCGCCAGCTTCTTGGCCAGCTTATCGCGCATCTCATTCAGCTTGGCGAGGCGTTCCTCGCATTTGCGCAAATCGGCCTTCAGTGCAAGCACCGCATCACGCGACGGGCGCGGGGCCTTGTCCTTCACCTTCTCGGCCGGTTTTTCGGCATCATCGCCCGCCAGCAATTCCTTGCGATAGGTCTCCAGGTCATGCGGATAGGGCGCGACCGCGCCGCCCTTCACCTGCCAGAGCCGGTCGGCCACAAGCCCCAGAAGGTGCATGTCGTGGCTGACGAGGATCACAGCACCTGAATATTCGGTCAGTGCCTCGACCAGTGCCTCGCGGCTCTCGATATCGAGGTGGTTCGTCGGTTCATCAAGGATCAGAAGATGCGGCGCGTCGATCGTGGCCAGCAGGAGCGACAACCGCGCCTTTTGCCCGCCCGAGAGGCGTCCAACAACGGTATCGGCCTGATCAGCGCCAAGGCCAAAACCCGCCAGCCGCGCCCTGAGCTTCGGCTGCCCTTCGGCGGGGCGCAGCCGCATGATGTGCTGCAAGGGCGTTTCATCCAGATGCAATTCATCGACCTGATGCTGGGCGAAATAACCGATGCGCAGTTTGGAGGAGCGGACAACCTTTCCCGCCACGGGCGGAAGCTTGCCCGCGAGCAGCTTCGACAGCGTCGACTTCCCTTCACCGTTCCGTCCCAGAAGTGCGATCCGGTCATCCTGATCAATGCGCAGGTCGAGACGTTTCAGGACCGGCGGGCCGTCATAACCGACGGACGTCCCCTCCATGGTGATGATCGGCGGCGAAAGCTGTTCGGGTTCGGGGAAGGTGAAGACGACCTTCTTCGCTTCTTCTGGTGCCAGGATCGGCGTCATCTTCTCCAGCATCTTGACCCGGCTTTGCGCCTGAACGGCCTTTGAGGCCTTGGCCTTGAACCGGTCGACGAAGCTTTGCAGATGGGCGCGCCGCGCGTCCTGTTTCTTGGCCTCTGCCGCCTGCACCGCGCGCAGGGCGGCACGCTGGCGGGCGAACTGGTCGTAAGGCCCGGACCAGAGCGTCAGCTTGCGGTTTTCCAGATGCAGGATCGCACCCACTGCGCGGTTCAGAAGGCCGCGGTCATGGCTGATGATGATGACCGTATGGGGATATTTCGCCAGATAACTTTCAAGCCAGAGGGCCCCTTCAAGGTCAAGATAGTTGGTCGGTTCATCAAGAAGCAGCAGATCCGGCTGGGCAAACAGCACACCCGCCAGTGCCACCCGCATCCGCCAGCCGCCGGAAAAATCCGAACAGGGTCGCGCCTGTGCCTCGGTATCAAAGCCGAGCCCCTTCAGGATCGCCGAGGCGCGCGCCTCGGCAGACCAGGCGTCGATATCAGCAAGACGGGACTGAATCTCGGCAATGCGGTGCGGATCTGTTGCCGTCTCGGCCTCCGCCATCAGGCCCGCGCGTTCGGTATCGGCGGCCAGAACGGTATCGAGAAGCGAGGTGGACGACGAGGGCACTTCCTGCGCCACACCGCCAATCTTTGCCCGCGAGGGCATGGCAATCTCGCCGCCTTCCAGCGCCAGTTCGCCCCGGATCAGACGAAAGAGCGTGGTCTTGCCCGCGCCATTGGCACCGACAAGGCCGACCTTGTGGCCGGTTGGAACGACAGCCGAGGCGCCCTCGAACAGGGGGCGGCCTTCGACGCTATAGGTGATGTCACTGATCCTGAGCATGGCGCGGCGCATAACAGAGCTGTCGGGGCTGGGAAAGCCGATCCCGCTTCCATTTGGTCGAAATATCCCCGCCGGAGGCATCATAGCCTCGCGGCAAGCGCCACCTTTTCAAGCCGGGCCGGGCATGCTAGCAGGCGCGCAATCCAAATCCGGGCCGGGGCAGGGTGCCCCGACGCCCCCAACTCAAAAGGCTGACCC
>NZ_JBARVQ010000670.1:0-2071 GCF_049646345.1 Albidovulum sp.
TGCCTCGGATGAGGCGCAGGCGGTCTATGACACGGTTTTGCGCGCCAATCTGATGGGCCATGCCCGAACCGAACCCGGTGTCACGGCTCATCAAGTCGACGATGCGGTGATCTCGGTGCTGGAAGCCTCGCCCTTCGCCGACCGCATACGGACCAAGACCGGTCATGGCCTCGGGCGCGATGTGCATGAGGCACCCTATATCATGCGTGGCAACCACGAAGTGCTTGAACCCGGCATGGTCTTTACAAATGAACCCGGGCTTTACCGCACCGGCCCCGGCGGGTTTGGCGTGCGTATCGAGGATGATATCCTTGTTACCGAAACCGGGTCCCGCTCGCTCACCAATTTCCCGAAAGAACTCAAGGTCGTCGGCTGATGCTCCGCTATCTCCTCTCGCGCCTTCTGACGTTTCTGCCGACCTTCTTCGGCGTGACGATCATATCGTTTTCCTTCATCCGCATGCTGCCGGGCGATCCGATCATCGTCATGGCGGGCGAACGCGGGGTCAGCGAGGAACGCTATCAGGAGCTTGTGCAGCAATTCGGCTTCGACCGGCCGATCTGGCAGCAATATCTCGACTATCTCGGCGGTGTCGTGCAGGGCGATCTGGGGCAGAGCTTCGTGACCAAGAAGCCGGTCTGGGACGAGTTCTTCGCGCTTTTCCCGGCAACGCTGGAACTCTCGATCTGCGCGATGATCTTCGCCGTGGCCCTGGGCCTGCCCGCAGGGGTCATCGCGGCGGTGAACCGGGGCAAGTTCTTTGACCGGGCGCTGATGTCCACCGCCCTTGTCGGCTATTCGATGCCGATCTTCTGGTGGGCGCTGCTGCTGATCATCGTCGTATCGGGCTGGATGGGGCTGACGCCGGTCTCGGGCAGGATGAGCCTGCTTTATTATTTCGATACGCCGACCGGTTTCATGCTGATTGATGCGCTGCGCTCTGGTCAGTCGGGCGCCTTCGCCTCGGCACTTCATCACCTGATCCTGCCAACGATCGTTCTGGGCACGATCCCGCTGGCGGTCATTGCCCGCCAGACCCGATCGGCCATGCTGGAAGTGCTGAGCGAAGATTACATTCGTACGGCCCGCGCCAAGGGCCTGGCCCCTGCCCGCGTCAACGGGGTGCATGCTTTGCGCAATGCGCTGATCCCGGTCATCACCGTCATCGGCCTTTCGGTTGGCACCCTGCTGGCAGGCGCGATCCTGACCGAGACGATTTTCTCATGGCCCGGCATCGGCAAATGGATGGTCGACAGCATCTTTCGCCGCGACTACCCGGTCGTGCAGGGCGGCCTTCTTCTGATCGCGGTCATGGTGATGATCGTGAACCTGACCGTGGACGTGCTCTACGGGTTCATCAACCCCAAGATCCGGAAGCGCTGACATGGCCGATACAACAGCAACCGCCACTGCCCGTCCCGGCCGCCTGTCGGAATTCTGGTACTATTTCCGCGAAAACCGCGGTGCGGTCATCGGGCTCTGGGTCTTTGCCGCCTTCATCGTCGTGGCGCTCTTCGCACCCATTCTGGCCCCGCACGACCCGACCCAGCAATTCCGCGACGCGCTTCTGCAACCACCATTCTGGGAGGAAGGCGGTTCCCTCGCCTATCCGCTCGGCACCGATGCCGTCGGCCGCGACATGCTCTCGCGGCTGCTGCACGGGGCGCGCTATTCCTTCTATGTCGGCATCATCGTCGTGGCCTTCGCGGCCTCCGGCGGGATCGTCATCGGCCTTCTGGCGGGCTTTGCCCCGAAATGGGTGGATACGATCATCATGCGGGTGATGGATATCATCCTCGCCTTTCCCTCCCTGCTGCTCGCTCTCGTTCTCGTCGCGATTCTCGGGCCATCACTCACGAATGCCATGATCGCGATCGCCATCGTGTTGCAGCCACATTATGTCAGGCTCACCCGCGCGAGCGTGCTGGCAGAGAGGTCGAAGGACTACGTGACGGCGGCCCGTGTTGCCGGCGCGAAACAAACGCGGCTGATGTTCGTCACCGTGCTGCCGAATTGCCTGTCGCCGATCATCGTGCAAGGCGCCCTGTCCTTCTCGACCGCGATCCTCGAT
>NZ_JBARVQ010000671.1:0-2330 GCF_049646345.1 Albidovulum sp.
ACGATCATCCATGTGCTGGAGAAGGAGCTGGGCTACCGCGTCTTCCATAAGGTCATCAGCTCGACTCCGTGGGTGCCGCAGAAGCGCGAGCGTATCTTCATCGTCGGCTTCAAGGATCACAGCATCGAGTTCGACTTCGATCAGCTTGCGGTTCCTGAAGGTGACGGCCCGAAGCTGGGTTCGATTCTCGATAGGACGGTCGATCCGAAATACACACTTACGGAACACATGTGGAATTACCTTCAGGGCTACAAGGAGAAGCACCGCAGCGCCGGGAACGGGTTCGGGTTTTCCCTCTTCGGTCCGAAGGACGTGGCCCGCACCCTGTCCGCCCGCTACTACAAGGACGGCTCCGAAATCCTGATCGAGCAGAAGGGCGACCGCCCGCGCCGCCTGACACCGCGTGAGTGCGCGCGCCTGATGGGGTTCGAGAAGCCCGGACAGACGGACTGGAAAATCCCCGTGTCCGACACGCAGGCCTATCGCCAGTTCGGCAACGCGGTTGTCGTGCCGGTCGTGAACGCGGTCGCGCAACTCATGCAGCCGCGCATCATCGAGGCGATGGAACTGGACGGGCGGCAGGTGCCTGCCACCGTGCAGGTTCGGCTTCCCCTGCCCGAGCCCGGTATCGCGGCGGAGTAATGCCTGCGGATACCGTCACGCCCGCAATCCGAAGCCGGATGATGGCAGGCATCAAAGGCAAGAACACCAGACCGGAGCTGATAATTCGATCCGCGCTGCACAGGCGCGGTTTCCGGTTTCGGCTGCACCGCAAGGACATGCCCGGTAAACCCGATCTAGTGTTCGCGGGACGGGGCGCGGTGATCTTTGTTCACGGCTGTTTCTGGCACGGCCACGACTGCCATCTGTTTCGCTGGCCGAAGAGCCGCGAGGAGTTCTGGCGCGAGAAGATCGGCAAGAACATCGAGCGCGACCGGCGGCAATATCAGGCCCTGACCGACGCGGGCTGGCGCATCGGCACGGTCCGGGAGTGCGCCCTGAAGGGCAAGACCCGCCTGCCCTTCGACATCGTTGTCGATCAATGTGCCATATGGTTAAAATCGGATATAAAAACGCTGGAGGTGAGCGGTGATACAGCGCGGGCAACTGTCTGACTATTTCGAGGGCGTCGGGGTCAAGCGTCTGTCTGCCGTGGATGCCGAGCCGAAGACATCGAACCAGCACGAGGTCGGCACGACGAAGAAGATGCGCGACGACTTTCTGGGCGAGACGCACCAGCAGAATTTTCCCGCAATCTACATCTGGCTTGGCGGCGATCAGGAGGGCTTTACCGAGGAGAGCTGGGCCACACACTACGACGCCCGTCTTAATAAGCCCCGTGCGGCCGAATGGCGGCTCTACTACCCCTCAAATCCCATTACAGAGGCCATGAAGGCCGGAGACACCCTGTTCCTCGCCAAGGATAAGGGCGGCGTCCTGTGGTTCATCGTGGCCCCCGAGGGGTCCACCAGCGAGCAGCAGCTCTTCTGGTTGTTCGGTCTGCGCCCCGAAGGCAAGTCCTTCGTGTCGCGCGAGTTTTCCGACGAGGAACCGGAACTGGACTTCGCCGCGCGCTTCATCCTGGACGAGATCGGCGTCGAGTTCGAGGAGCCGGAAGCCGACAAGCTGGACAGTATCATCGAGAAGTTCGGCACGACCTTCCCCAAGACGGCCGAGTTCTCCGATCTGGCCCGTCTCACCTTGCCAGAGGTGCGCGCCGAGGACGACCCGGACGCGGCACTTATTGCCTGGCTGGACCATGAGGAGGCGCTGTTCAGGCGACTGGAGCGCAAGGTTGTATCGTCGCGGATCGAGGCGGGGTTCGTGGACGACAGCGGCACGGACGTTGACGGCTTCATCAGCTTTTCCCTGAGTGTCCAGAACCGGCGCAAGTCCCGCATGGGGCATTCGCTGGAAAACCACCTTGCCGCCGTCCTCAGGGCGCACGACATCCGGCATATCCGGGGCGCAGTTACGGAACACAACCACAAGCCCGATTTCCTGTTCCCCGATCTGGAGACCTACCAGGCAGCTCCAGCCGAGGGCGACCCACGCCTGACAATGCTGGGGGCCAAATCCACTTGCAAGGACCGCTGGCGGCAGGTTTTGGCCGAGGCCGAGAAGATCAGCCGCAAACATCTTCTGACGCTGGAGCCGGGGATTTCAGAGCCGCAGACCGACCAGATGGAGGCGTCCAGCCTTCAGCTCGTGGTCCCCTCCCCAGTTCACGGCAGTTACACGGATGCGCAGCGCGGCTGGCTCTGGTCGGTTGGCGATTTCATCGGCGAGGTCAGAGCGCGACAGGGATAGTCATAGCACGCCCGTAGCAT
>NZ_JBARVQ010000672.1:0-2391 GCF_049646345.1 Albidovulum sp.
CGGTTCGATCTTGCGGAAGGTCATGGCACTCCTCGTCGATTGGTCAAGATGTATGACCACCGCCCGGCGGACACAACGAAAAAGGCCGGGCAGGGCGCCCGGCCTTGTGTCTTGCGTGAAAGGGGGATCAGCGCGTCGGGATGATCAGGATTTCCACCCGGCGGTTCTGCTGGCGCCCTTCCGGCGTCAGGTTCGACGCGACCGGCGCATCTTCACCGCGCCCATAGGCCGCGACCCGATCGCGGGACACACCGGAATTGCGCAGGATCTTGGCAACGGCCTTTGCGCGACGGTGCGACAGGTCCTGATTATAGGCAGCCGAACCGGTATTGTCGGTGTGGCCGATAACCTCGACCCGGCTGTCCGGGTAGCGGTTCAGGTTGTCGGCGACCGCGAAGAGATCGCTCCGCACCGCGCCGTTCACTTCGGCACTGTCAACCGCAAAGAGGATGCCGTCGGGCATCACGACGCGCAACTGGTTGCCTTCGTTGATCACGCGGATGCGGCTGTCCTGGATCTGGGCCTGAAGCTCGGCCGCCTGCCGGTCGAGGTTGCGACCGACCACGCCACCGGCCAGACCGCCGATCGCGGCACCGACCACGGCGCGGTCGAGCTTGTCCTTGCCGCCTTCTCCGGTCAGGATGCCAAGCCCCGCGCCAAGTGCGGCGCCGGTCAGCGCGCCCTGCTTGGTGCGCGCATTCGGGTCGGCATTGTATTCGTTCACCGGTGTACAGGCGGTAAGCGCCAGAAGCGTTGCGGCCCCTGCGATCAAGATGGATTTCGTCGTCATGCAAGCTGCTCCGATTTGTTGTCTGCACGTCAGGTGCGAGATTACGCGCTGTTAGGCAATAACGCTTGTGCAGAAATCGGGTTCCGGCAGGTTTTCGCGCATCACGCGGCGCCGTCCGCCTCGGCCCTTGCCGTTTCCCATGCCAGCATCGCGCGCTTGACCGGCAGGCCCCAGTGATACCCGCCAAGACCGCCGGATTTCTGGATCGCCCGGTGGCAGGGGATCAGCCAGCTGACCGGGTTGCGCCCCACAGCCGTGCCGACTGCGCGTACCGCACGCGGATTGCCGATGGCCCCCGCGATATCGGAATAGGTGGTCACATGGCCCGAGGGGATGGTCATGAGTGCTTCCCAGACCTTGATCTGGAACGGCGCGCCGATCAGGTGCAGCCGCGCCTCGCCCGCCTGCGCGAAAGCGGCGGTGATCCAGGGGGCGATGGCCTCTGGCGCTTCGATCAGCCGTGCCCTGGGCCAGCGCGCGGAAAGATCGGCCATGGCCGCCTCGCGCCCCGTTTCGGCGGTGAAGGCCATACCGCAAAGCCCGCGTTCCGTGCCCATGGCCAGCACTTCGCCGAAGGGGGAGGGGAACCAACCGTAACTGATCGTCAGGCCGTCGCCCGCGCGGGCATAGTCGCCGGGGCTCATCGCTTCCCATCTGAGGAAGAGGTCGTGCAGGCGGCCGGTTCCGGACAGCCCCGACTCTGCCGCCGTGTCCAGAAGCGTGTGCCGTTCGGCCAGCAGACGCCGGGCGAGGTCGATGGTCAGATATTGCTGGTAGCGTTTGGGAGAGACACCAACCCAGCGCGAGAAGATCCGCTGGAAATGCGCCGGGCTCATCGACAGCCGTGCGGCCAGATCCTCCAGCGGCATCGCCGTACCGCCTTCTGCATCGATGAGCGTGAGCGCACGGGCGATAACGCCGTAATGATAGCGGTCGTCAATGGGTTGATTGAGCATGATCGTCTCTCCTTGCCCCTAAGGATAGACGCGCAGGCGCGGGTGCGCGACCCGGATCATGCGGCTTGAACGGGGTCAGGCGGCGATGGTGTCGCGCCGGGGGAGGTGGCCGAGAATCGCCGCGGTTTCATGCCGGGCAAGGCAGAGCCGGGCAGCCTGCCGATGCGGCGTTCCGATCCGGTCGAGCAGCTCGTCGCGAAGCCCTCGTGGTGCCGTGTCCAGCCAGACGTCATCCGCAAGGACGCTTTCGCACCAGAGACCGTTGGCAAGGATCAATTCGTGATCGCGCAGGAGAATGTGCCAGAGCGGTCCGCCGCCCTGCGCATCGGCCGTCGCGACATGATCGGCGGCGGCAAAGGCCTCATATTCCCCAGTATGAAGCGCGACCAGCGGGCCAGACAGCAGCAGCCGGTGACCCGGCCCAAGCTCCAGCCGTCGTTGCGGCATGCCGGGGCCAAGCCTGTCCGCAGCGATGCCGACCCGGGCCATGGTGTCGTGGGGCCTGGCTGCGACGGGGCCGGACCAGAGCAGTGCCTGATATCCGTGATCCATGGTCAGGATGCGGTCGCCCGCCACGAGATCGCCGACGCTTACCTCGCCCCGATCCGTGGCGATGCAAGTGCCGTGGGCGAGCCCTGCCTCAGG
>NZ_JBARVQ010000673.1:0-3960 GCF_049646345.1 Albidovulum sp.
GCAAGAAACGTGGCGGCGGGGCCCGGAAAGCGCCCACGCGTCGCTAGAACGGTTCAGGTTTCGACTGAAAAACAATACGCGGAATTCGAACGGATAAAGTTCGAATTCCGCTTTGGCGTAAACCCCAGATGCTATTGAACCCCGGTGATCGACTGACCGGTTGGTATCCGATTGCACACAGGCGTTGGCTTGCGTAGGAATTCAGTGTAAACCCGGTCGGCCTAAAGGGGGACGCATGACGAATATCATTCTACTCGGACCGCCGGGGGCGGGCAAAGGAACTCAGGCCCGCCGTCTGGTGGAGGAACGCGGACTGGTCCAGCTTTCGACCGGCGACATGCTGCGCGAGGCCAAGGATTCGGGCACCGAGATGGGCAAGATCGTTGCCGATGTGATGGCGCGCGGCGATCTGGTGACGGATGAGATTGTCATCGGCCTGATCGAGGAAAAACTGGCAACCGCCAAGGCCAACGGTTTCATCTTCGACGGTTTCCCCCGTACGCTGGCGCAAGCCGATGCGCTGGCCTCGCTACTGAAGCGGTCGGGCAACCAGCTTGATGCCGTGATCGAAATGCGGGTGGATGACGAGGCGCTCGTTGACCGTATCTCGGGCCGTTTTACCTGCGGCAAATGTGGCGAGGTCTATCACGACAAGACCAAGCCGGTGAAGGTCGATGGCACGTGTGATGAATGCGGCTCGAACGATCTGCGGCACCGCGCGGACGACAATGCCGAAAGCCTGAAACAGCGGCTGATGGAATATTACAAGAAGACCTCGCCGCTGATTGGCTACTATTACGCGATGGGCGACCTCTTTACCGTCGATGGCTTGCAGGAAATCGAGGACGTCGCGAAATCCATCGCCAATGTGTTGGATCAGGCTACCGCGTCTTGACGCCGGGTGGGAATCCCACTAGGTCACAGCGTCTCGTATGAGAATCGTGTTGATTTGCTGGGGTTTCCCTTAGACGAATCAGTTCGAAAGAACCGGCCCGACGGTCCCTGTACCCTCGGGCCATAGTTGTGAGAAAAGGTTCCGGCATCACGGAACCGCAACGAAAGGAAGCTACGCGTGGCACGTATTGCTGGCGTCAACATCCCGACGGGGAAACGCGTCCCCATCGCCCTTCAGTATATCCACGGCATCGGCAACGATATCGCCCACAAGATCTGTGAGGCCGTCAAGATCGAACCGACCCGTCGTGTGAACGAACTTTCCGACGCCGAAGTGCTCGCCATCCGCGAACATATCGACGCCAATTTCACGGTTGAGGGTGACCTTCGCCGCGAAGTGCAGATGAACGTCAAGCGTCTGATGGATCTCGGCTGCTACCGCGGCCTGCGCCATCGCCGCAACCTGCCGGTGCGCGGTCAGCGGACCCACACCAACGCTCGTACCCGCAAAGGCCCCGCAAAGGCCATTGCCGGCAAGAAGAAATAAGGGGGCGTTGAGATATGGCACGCGATAAGACCCGTATGAAGAAAAAGGAACGCAAGAACATCGCCGCTGGCGTTGCGCATGTGAATTCCTCGTTCAACAACACCAAGATCCTGATCTCTGACGTTCAGGGCAACGCGATCGCCTGGTCCTCGGCCGGTACGATGGGTTTCAAGGGGTCGCGCAAGTCGACGCCCTATGCCGCCCAGATGGCCGCCGAAGACGTCGCCCGCAAAGCACAGGAACACGGCGTGAAAACGCTTGAGGTTGAAGTGCAGGGCCCGGGTTCGGGGCGTGAAAGCGCGCTGCGCGGCCTCGCCGCTGCCGGTTTCAACATCACTTCGATCCGTGATGTGACACCGATCGCGCATAACGGCTGCCGTCCGCCGAAGCGCCGTCGCGTCTGACGACTTATTCAGCGTTCCGGGCCGTGCGATGTAGCGCGGCCCGGGGCGTTTTCGTTTATTCCCTCGGGCGTTCCCGGGCATCGGTCATGGACCGGGAACAGGTATGGAGGCAGAACGCATGATCCACAAGAATTGGGCTGAACTGATCAAGCCGCAGCAGCTTGACGTAAAGCCGGGCAACGACCCGCAGCGCAAGGCGACGCTGATCGCCGAACCGCTTGAGCGTGGCTTTGGCCTCACGCTTGGCAATGCGCTGCGCCGGGTGCTGATGTCGTCGCTTCAGGGCGCGGCGATCACCTCCGTCCAGATCGACAATGTACTGCACGAGTTCTCCTCGGTCGCCGGTGTGCGCGAAGACGTCACCGACATCGTGCTGAACCTCAAGGGCGTCTCCTTGAAGATGGAAGTCGAAGGGCCGAAGCGTCTTTCGATCTCGGCCAAGGGTCCCGGTGTTGTCACAGCCGGTGACATCTCGGAATCGAATGGTATCGAGGTTCTGAACAAGGACCACGTGATCTGCCATCTCGACGACGGCGCGGATCTCTTCATGGAACTGACGGTCGATACCGGCAAAGGCTATGTCGCGGCCGACAAGAACCGTCCGGAAGATGCGCCGATCGGTCTCATTCCGATCGACGCGATCTATTCGCCGGTCAAGAAAGTCAGCTACGAAGTTCAGCCGACCCGTGAGGGCCAGGTTCTGGATTACGACAAGCTGACGATGAAGATCGAAACCGACGGCTCGCTGACCCCGGATGACGCGGTGGCCTATGCCGCGCGGATCCTTCAGGACCAGCTGGGTATCTTCGTCAACTTCGACGAACCCGAATCGGCCTCCAAGCAGGATCAGGACGACGGTCTGGAATTCAACCCGCTCCTTCTCAAGAAGGTGGACGAGCTGGAACTCAGCGTCCGTTCGGCCAACTGCCTGAAGAACGACAACATCGTCTATATCGGCGATCTGATCCAGAAGACCGAAGCCGAGATGCTGCGCACCCCGAACTTCGGCCGCAAGTCGCTGAACGAGATCAAGGAAGTGCTCTCGGGCATGGGCCTGCACCTCGGCATGGATGTCGAGGACTGGCCGCCAGAGAATATCGAAGACCTCGCGAAGCGGTTCGAAGACCAGTTCTGATGTAAGGTGGGTTTAAACCCACCTTACGATCGGGCCTTCACCCGCTTTGGAAGAAAAAAAGTAGTAAGGTGGGTTTAAACCCACCTTACTTGACGAAAGGACGGAAGGCGAATAAGCGCCATCCGCAAATGCCCGGAATGCCGGGGAACAAATGGGCACATGCCCCAAGGAGAGCGGAGCGAGGACCACGCCCGCCGGACAAAGCAAAAGACGATAGGAGATCAAAATGCGTCACGCTCGCGGCTACCGCCGTCTGAACCGTACTCATGAGCACCGCAAGGCGCTTTTCGCCAACATGGCCGGTTCGCTCATCGAACATGAACAGATCAAGACCACCCTTCCGAAAGCGAAGGAACTGCGTCCGATCATCGAGAAACTGATCACGCTCGCCAAGCGCGGCGATCTGCATGCCCGCCGTCAGGCTGCATCGCAGCTCAAGCAGGACAAATATGTCGCGCGCCTCTTCGAGATCCTCGGCCCCCGCTACAAAGAGCGGCAGGGTGGCTATGTCCGGATCATGAAGGCCGGTTTCCGCTATGGCGACATGGCGCCGATGGCGATCATCGAATTCGTCGATCGCGATCCGGCTGCCAAGGGTGCTGCGGACAAAGCCCGTGTTGAGGCTGAGGAAGCCGCTGCGTCCTGACGTTACGTCAGAGAGTATTGAATCAAAGAACAACCCCGCCGATACTATCGGCGGGGTTGTTCTTTGTGCTGACTGTGCTGCTGAATGCTGCTGGCTAACCTGTACCCAGACGCAAAGTCCGGTGGTCCTCGCCGGGCGTTTTGGCAATTTCGTCGATCATCGCCGCAAGCTGGGCGTCCGCAACCGGAGTTGCGCCCAGAAATTCGAGCAGGTCGGCGCGGGCCGTATCGGGCAACCGCATGAGTTTGGTAAAAAGTCCCGGATTTATCTTGTGCAAATGCTTAGCTTTCGTATGCAAAGTAATGAGTTCAATTTACGGTTGACCGGCCCTAAA
>NZ_JBARVQ010000674.1:0-5202 GCF_049646345.1 Albidovulum sp.
GCAGACAAAGTTTCCGAAATAAGCAAAGGGATGTGGCGACAATAGCGTGAAGCTCGTCCTCTCACCCTCCAACCGCAATCTCCCCCCGCGCCACCGCTTCCCGCCGTTTCTCGGCATGGACCTCGGCCTGCGGGCGCCAGTTGTAGCGGGTGTCGGCCACGGTCGGCGACCAGAAAAGCCGCCCGCCATTGCGCCAGGGGTCCAGCACCATCCCGTCATAGATCGTGCCGCCGGGCAGGCTGACCAAGGCGGTCGAATGGTCGATGCCGAAAAGCTCGGGCGTGGCGATGGCGCGCTGCACGTCCAGCGTGCGGAAATGCTCGGCCTTCAGCCGCTTTTCCATATCCTCGGCCCAGTGCCAGCAAAGCCCGCGCGGCCGCAGCCCCATATTGACCTTGGTATTGTGAATGAGCGGCGGGTCGGTGATCCCGTATTCCTGCGCCAGATGCGCCGACCAGGAATAGGCGATCCGGGCGGCCCGCGCGGCCTCTTCCGCATCCACGTCCGGCCCCAGCGCCCGGATCCCCGCCGCCAGCTCCGCCACCTGATCGCGGCTTGCCACTTCGGGTCCCTTGGCACAGGCCACAAGCAGCCCGATCAGCGCCAGAAGGCTTGCCAGTCGTTTCATTCCCGCCTCATGTCCCGTTCGCTTTGCCCGCAATCTAGCGCGGGCCGGGGGGCGGTTTCCAGCCTGCCCGTGTCGGGACGCTGTCGGGACGGATGCCATACGCCTGCCATACGCAAACCAGACGGCGCTTGACTTATGCCCCGAAATGCCCCATTTGCGCCCAGTCCGACCGGCCCGCTGCCGCGTGAGCAGCCGTTCCCCTGTGAAGGGGGCAGAGGCCCGGATACCGGTTCCCATGTCACGCCAGGGGTCCTGCGGTTCAAGGATGGACCGCGCCCCGACACGAGCACGCCGGGCCCATATGGGCCTCGGTGCATTGACTTTTCCGGCCCGTTGATATGGGCCGAACCTTAGGATAACACCTTGAATTACTTCGAAGAACTCGGCATCGACACGCGTGTCGTCGCCAACCTTACGCAGATCGGCCTGACTGAGCCGACCCCGATCCAGACCCGCGCCATCCCGGCCGCGCTTGATGGTCGCGACGTGATGGGTCTTGCCCAGACCGGCACCGGCAAGACCGCCGCCTTCGGCCTGCCGATCGTGACGAAACTGCTGGAAGTCGGCCGCCGGCCGAACCCCAAGACCTGCCGCGCCCTGATCCTTGCCCCCACGCGGGAACTGGCCACGCAAATCACTGAAAACATGCAGAAATTTGCCAAAGACACGCCGATCCGCACCTTCCGTGTGGTCGGCGGCGCCAGCCTGAATGCACAGGCCCAGCGACTGGCTTCGGGCATCGACGTTCTGGTGGCCACCCCCGGCCGTCTGATCGACCTCTTGGAGCGTAAGGCCCTGAAACTGAACGAAGTTCGCTACCTCGTCCTCGATGAGGCCGACCAGATGCTGGATATCGGTTTCATCCATGCGCTCCGCCAGATCGCCCGGCTTCTGCCAACCGAACGCCAGACCATGCTCTTCTCGGCGACGATGCCGAAACTGATGGACGAGATCGCCGCAAGCTACCTGACCAACCCGATCCGGGTTCAGGTCTCGCCCCCCGGCAAGGTCGCCGACAAGATCGAGCAGGGCGTGCATTTCATCAATCAGGGCGACAAGGCCAAGCTTTTGGACGACTTCCTCGTCAAGCATCCCGGCGAACTGGCGCTGGTCTTCGGGCGCACCAAGCACGGGTCAGACAAACTGATGCGACTTCTGGAAAGCTGGGGCCACAAGGTCGGTGCGATCCATGGCAACAAAAGCCAGGGCCAGCGTGAACGCGCGCTGCAGGCCTTCCGCAATGGTGAGATCAAAGTGCTGGTCGCGACCGATGTCGCAGCCCGCGGCATCGACATCCCCGATGTGCGCCATGTCTACAATTACGATCTGCCGAACGTGCCCGAAAACTACGTCCACCGCATCGGCCGCACCGCGCGGGCGGGCAAGGCAGGCCGCGCGATCGCCTTCTGTGCGCCCGCCGAGTTCAACGACCTGAAAGCGATCGAGAAGGTCATGAAGGCCGCGATTCCGGTCATTGGCGGCACCGCGCCCTCGGGGGCCGAGGCCAATGCCGCCGCCAAGGATGCCAAGGCCAAGCAGGGCCAGCGTCAGGGCCGGGGTGCCGCCCATGGCAACAAGCAGCGCCCGGACGGCCAAGCCAAACGCCCGGCCCGCCGCCCCTCGCGGCGCCCGAAGCGCACCAAGGCCGCGTGATCCGCGTGTGAGGCCGGTTCAGCCGGCCTCATGCTCCAGGCTCAGTTTCATGTCGATCAGCACCTTCTGAATTGCCAGCGTCTCGGCCAGAAGGCGCTTGGCCTCATTGATCGAGATCTTTCCGTCCTCGATCGACTGGTTGTATTCGCCCATCAGCATGGCAAAACGCTGGGACAAGGCCACAACGTCAGAGTTGATCCCGCCGGGCTTGGCATTCCGCCGGTCTTCGTCATAAGAGAGCGTAATCCCGCGCAGGTCGGCCAAAGCACCGGTCACATGCGGAAACCGGGATGCCCCTTCCAAGGCAGCGACGACATCAATCGGCATGAACCGGTCGGCATGCTCGGTATCGGCAGAGTAGTAGCGCCCCAGCGTCGCTTTCGACTTGCCGCAAAGGTCCGCCGCAGCTTCGATACCGACATCCTTCACCAATGCCTCGGTATGCTTTTTTAAATAACTTCCGACCGTTCCGGACAAGATAATACTCCCTCTACCTGCCCCGTTCCGCGGCCCGATCGGGCCTCAGGGGGAAATCAACCCTTTCATTCCCATTAATCCCCCCGCCCGGATTTGTCATTTCTAAAGCGTCCCCAAGTGTGGGGATGGGTAAGAGTTTCCGGCGACCCGACGTCGGTTTTGGTGGGGGTTCGTCGCGCTTCTGACAGGTGGGAGGGTCAGGGCCGGGAAACCGGCAGTCGCGCGGCGTTCCCTTTTAGGTATGAGTGGGATGCGTTGTGGGACGAAGGTCGGCCACAGGCATTTAGAGTGTTCGGGTATCCGGCCAGACCGGGGAAGCCTTGGGTGGGCTTCCCCGGTACTGCCTTGCGCGGCCCCTGCCGCCAGCGCTATGACGCGCCATGGCCAAGCTCTATTTCCACTATTCAACCATGAATGCCGGCAAATCGACGCTGCTCTTGCAGGCATCGCACAATTACCGCGAACGCGGCATGGTCACCTACCTTCTGACCGCGCGGTTCGATGACCGCGCCGGAGAGGGCCGCATCGCCAGCCGTATCGGCATTGGCGAGCCTGCCGATACCTATGATACGGCCTCCAACCTTTTCGCGATGATCGCGGCGCGGCTGGAGCAGGGCACGGTCGATTGCATCTTTCTGGATGAGGCGCAGTTCCTGACCACGGCGCAGGTCTGGCAGCTTGCCCGCGCGGTCGACGATCTTGGCGTGCCGGTCATGTGTTACGGGCTGAGGGTCGATTTCCGGGGTGAGTTGTTCCCCGGCTCTGCCGCACTTCTGGCCCTCGCAGACGAGATGCGCGAGGTGCGCACGATCTGCCATTGCGGCAAGAAGGCCACCATGGTCGTGCGGCGGGGTCCCGACGGCAAGGCCTTGCGCGACGGCGCACAGGTGCAGATCGGCGGCAATGAGACCTATGTCTCGCTCTGCCGACGTCATTGGCGGGAAGAGATCGGCGACCGCACCGCCTCCGACGGCGTCTGAGCGGAACCGGGGCTTTTCCCGCCGGACGCGGGCGACTATATGGCTTCCGACACATGCGGAAAGGAATGACGATGGGCGCGGCACGGCATACGAAAGTTCTGATCATCGGCTCGGGCCCGGCAGGCTATACGGCCGCCGTCTATGCCTCACGCGCAATGCTGAACCCGCTTCTGGTTCAGGGCATCCAGCCCGGCGGTCAGTTGACCATCACCACCGAGGTGGAAAACTGGCCCGGCGATACCGAGGTTCAGGGCCCCGACCTGATGGTGCGGATGGAGGCCCATGCCAAGGCGATGGGGGCCGAGGTAATCTCGGATCACATATCCGCGCTCGACCTTTCAAAACGCCCCTTCACCGCAGCGGGTGACAGCGGCACCACCTATACCGCCGATGCCGTCATCCTCGCCACCGGCGCGCAGGCGAAATGGCTGGGCCTGCCCTCGGAAGAGAAATTCAAGGGCTTCGGCGTTTCGGCCTGTGCCACCTGTGACGGGTTCTTTTATCGCGGCAAGGAAGTGGTGGTCATCGGCGGCGGCAACACCGCCGTGGAAGAGGCTTTGTTCCTGACCAATTTCGCCTCCAAGGTCACACTGATCCATCGCCGCGATGAGTTGCGCGCTGAAAAGATCCTGCAGGACCGGCTCTTCAAGAACCCCAAGATCGAAACGCTGTGGTTCCACACGGTCGAGGAGGTTCTAGGCACCGAGGCACCGCTGGGCGTCACCGGCGTCCGGGTGAAACATGTCGAGACGGGCGAGACGCAGGTCGTGCCCTGCGACGGCTTTTTTGTCGCGATCGGCCATGCGCCTGCCTCGGAACTCGTCGTCGATCAACTTGACCTGCATCACGGAAAATACGTGAAGGTCAAACCCGGCACGACCGAAACCTCGATCCCCGGCGTCTTTGCCGCAGGTGATCTGACCGACCATGTCTATCGGCAGGCCGTCACCAGCGCCGGCATGGGCTGCATGGCAGCCCTTGATGCCGAACGCTGGCTGGCCACGCAGGAGGCGGAGAAAGAGGTTGAGGCGGCCGAGTGACGCCGTTTTCGGGGAGGGTCTGGCATTCGGTTTTCGCCACCCGCCGCGACCTTGCCTTGGACGGTGCACAACATCGCGAGGGCCGGTTTCACCATGACGGGCAGAAGGCGCTCTATCTCTCGCCGACGCCTGAACATGCGCGCCTCGCGATTTCGGTCTATGTGGGCCCTGACGACCCGCCGCGTGTAATCCTGCCCCTCCAATTGTCCATGGCGCAGCTTCTCGACCTGCGGGATGCGGGTGTCCAGCGCCAGCTTGGCCTTCAGGGGCATGAGGCGAGCGTGAACTGGCGGCCGGAACGGGCGGCGGGCCTTCCCGCCACGCCCTAGAGCGTGTTGCGGTTTTCGAGATTCAGGATTCCCCCGATGCTTGATCTGTGATTCCCTGTCTGTATGGCAGATATGGGGGTCAGTGATGGGCAAAC
>NZ_JBARVQ010000675.1:0-7415 GCF_049646345.1 Albidovulum sp.
GGTCAGAAGCTTGCGCATCGTGCCGTCCATTTCCTGATCGGTCAGGATCATTTCGTTGATGCCGTCAAAGTCCCATTCGTCATGCGGCGTCATCTGATAGACCCACTTTGCCATGCCTGTATCAACATCGCGGGCGAAGATGGTCATCGACCAGGCGTTGTCGCCCGGGCGCTGCGCCGGGTTCCAGGTCGAGGGGTTGCCGGTCCCGTAATACATCAGGTTCAGGTCGGGATCGTAGCTGTACCAACCCCAGGTGGTGCCGCCGCCGATTTCCCACTGATCGCCTTCCCAGGTGGCCAGACCGCTGTCGGCACCGACCGGCTTGCCTAGATGGGTGGTCATTTCGCCATCCATCAACGTGTCGCTGTCAGGCCCCATCGAATAGGCGCGCCAGGCGACGGTACCGTCGGCGATGTTATAGGCCGTGACCGAGCCGCGCACCCCGAATTCGCCGCCCGAGATGCCGACCATCACCTTGTCTTTCACCGGCATGACAGTGGCGGTATTGGTCTCGCCCTTGGCCGGATCGCCGTTCTTCACCGACCATTTCACCTCACCGGTCATCGCGTCGAGCGCCACCAGCGTGGTGTCGGCCTGATGCAGGAAGATCATGCCATCGGAATAGGCGACGCCACGGTTGACCGTGTCGCAGCACATGACCGGAATGACGCTCGGATCCTGCTTCGGTTCATATTTCCAGATCACCTTGCCTTCATTGGCCAGATCGAGCGCATAGACGTTATTGGGGAACGGCGTATGCACATACATGATGTTGCCAACCACGAGGGGGGAGCCCTCATGCCCGCGCAGAACCCCGGTCGAGAAGGTCCAGGCGACCTGCAGATCGCCCACATTCTCCTTGGTGATCTGATCCAGTTCCGAATAGCGGGTATTGGCATAGTCGCCGGTCTGGATCGCCCATTGATTGGGATCGTCAATCAAGGCCTGAAGATCGGCATTCGCACTGGCCGCCATTGCGCCCGTCAACGTAAACGCCGTGGTCAAAAGTAGCAGTCTTGTCATGTCTTCCTCCCGTTTCAACTTGCGGCCGCATCTTCCCTTGGCGGCCATGTCACGTCCTGAACGTCCTCCCTCGCGCGCGTTTTCCTCCTATTCTCCCGGGAACGTCGCGAGATAGGCGATGACATCCGCGCGCTCCTCCTCTTTCCTCAACCCGGCGAAGGTCATCTTGGTGCCGGGTACGAAATCTTTCGGTTTTTCCAGAAGTTCTCCGATGGTTTCCGGGGACCAGATCAGCCCGCCGGTACCGGCGGCCATCATCGCATCGGAGTATTTGAAGCCCTCGACCGTGCCGGCAGCCCGACCGATGATCCCGGTCAGGGGCGGGCCGACCTTGGCCTTGGCCTCGGGCCCGACATCATGGCAGGCCTTGCATTTGCGAAAGACCTTTTCGCCGTTCGCGGCGTCGCCCGCCACCTCCTGCCCGATGGCCATTGTACCGGCGATCATTGAGACCCCCACGACCAGAACCAATCGCGCTGCCTTTACCCTCATTCCTGTCCTCATCCTTGCCCTCATGCGGATAACAACCGCTCTGCATGCCACTTGACGTGGTCCTCCGCGAAACTCGCGACAAAGAAATAGCTGTGGTCATAGCCGCGCTGCAGGCGCAGTTGGCCGGGCTGCCGCCGCACGGCCATGGCCTGCGCCATCGCCTCGGGGCGCAGAAGGTCGATGAACTGGTCATCGGTGCCCTGATCAATCAGGATATCGCGCGCCCATCCCTGTTCGGTCAGCAGAAGGCAGGCGTCATAGACCACCCATTGTGCCTCATCATCGCCGAGATAGGCCGAAAGCTGTTTGCGGCCCCAGTCCGAGCGCGTCGGATTGACGATCGGGGCAAAGGCCGAGACCGAGCGATAGGCCTCGGGGTTGCGAAAGGCGACGACAAGCGCGCCGTGGCCGCCCATGGAATGGCCGGTGATGCCTTGCAGATCCGTCACCGGCATCGTCTCGCGCACAAGCGCGGGCAATTCGCGGGTGATGTAGTCATACATCCGGTAGTGATCGCGCCATGGCGTGCGGCTGGCATTGACGTAAAACCCCGCCCCCTGCCCGAGGTCATAGGCCGCATCATCTGCCACCCCATCACCGCGCGGGCTGGTATCGGGAAAGATCACCGCGATCCCGGCCTTTGCCGCTGGCGCCTGAAGCCCGGCCTTGGTCATGGCGTTTTCATGGGTGCAGGTCAGGCCCGACAGATACCAGAGGACCGGCACCGGATGGGTCGCAGCCTGCGGCGGCAGGAAGACGCCAAAGGTCATATCGGCACCGCAGGTCTCGGACCGGTGGCGACAGACAAGCTGCCGTCCGCCGAAACTGCGGTTCTCTGACACGATCTCCAGGGCATTCGTCTGTTTCAGCATATCTTCTCCGTTCGGGTGCGGCACATGCCGTCCCGGTCTGCCCGGCAAGGGGCAGAACCTGAATGTCTTCTTGTTCCGGACCCGCGGCGTCAGGCGCCGCAGGTCATTGTTTCAATAGACCACGACGGATCTGATGCTTTCGCCTGCATGCATGAGGTCGAAGCCCTTGTTGATCTCGTCGAGCTTGAGCGTGTGGGTGATCATCGGGTCGATCTCGATCTTGCCGTCCATGTACCAGTCGACGATCTTCGGCACATCCGTGCGGCCCCGTGCGCCGCCAAAGGCCGTGCCTTTCCAGACCCGGCCCGTCACCAGCTGGAAGGGCCGCGTCTCGATCACCGCACCTGCGGGGGCGACCCCGATGATGATCGACTGGCCCCAGCCGCGATGGGTGCATTCGAGCGCATCGCGCATCACCTTGACGTTGCCGGTGCAGTCGAAGGAATAATCCGCGCCCCCGATCTGGTCGAAGGGGGTCTTGGTCAGGTTGACGATCTCCTGAACCACATTCTCGCAATCTTTCGGGTTGATGAAATGGGTCATGCCGAAATGCTCGGCCATCGCCTTCTTGTCGTTGTTCAGATCGACGCCGATGATCATGTCGGCGCCGGCCAGGCGCAGGCCCTGCAGCACGTTGAGGCCGATCCCGCCGAGGCCGAACACCACGGCCTTCGCCCCGATCTCCACCTTGGCGGTGTTGATCACCGCGCCGATGCCGGTGGTGACGCCGCAGCCGATATAGCAAATCTTGTCGAAGGGCGCGTCCGGCCGCACCTTCGCCACCGCAATCTCGGGCAGGACGGTGTGGTTCGAGAAGGTCGAGCAGCCCATGTAGTGCAGGATCGGATCGCCATCGAGCGTGGTGAAGCGGCTGGTCCCGTCGGGCATCACGCCCTGCCCTTGCGTCGCCCGGATCGAGGTGCAGAGATTGGTCTTCTGGCTGAGGCAGGAGGGGCAGGTCCGGCATTCCGGCGTGTAAAGCGGGATCACGTGATCGCCCTTTTTCACGCTGGTGACGCCTTCGCCGACCTCAACCACCACGCCCGCGCCCTCATGCCCGAGGATCGCCGGAAAGAGCCCCTCAGGGTCCGCCCCCGACAGCGTGAATTCATCGGTATGACAGATGCCCGTCGCCTTGATCTCAACCATAACCTCGCCCGCCTTCGGACCGGCAAGGTTCACATCCATAACCTCCAATGGCTTCCCAGCCTGAACCGCAACAGCCGCACGTGTGCGCATAATCGTCCTCCCGTCTGGGCATGCCTCTTCGGGCAGTTTCGAAAAGTATAGGTCTGCCGCTCCGATCACGGGAATGCCGACCTTAGTGTGTAGCTCACCGGCTTGGGTCGCCACTGGCGTGTGCGTATAGTGGAGCCACCGAATGCCGGTGGAGGTGGAGAATGGAAAACCCGACCCATATCGCAGGTCTCGCGCTGATCCTGAGCCAGATCGGACAGCCGGTGCTGGCCGCCGGTGGCACCGATGCCGACTGGCCCTGTATCCAGCGCCGGACCGGCGAACTCTCGGCGGGCGTCATGTGGCCCGCGCCTTTGGGCGATGCCGCGACGGACACCGAAGCGGATGACCTTGCCGCGCGGCTGGCACTGCGCCGCGTCAGTGAGGATGAGGCCAAAGCCGCCGTTGATGCCTATGCCACCGCCCATCCCGGGCTTGGTCCGGACGCGCTTGGCGCGATCTTTCAGGCGGCCTTCACCCGCATCGACCGCGACCGGACCCGGGTGCTGGACGGGATCAGCCGCTATGGCCACAAACAGGCCGCCCTGGCCGAACGGATCGACGCGGCCCATGCCGAAATGACCGCGCTGAAGGCGGTGGAGGAGCCGGATTTCGACCGGATGGACGCGCTGGAGGAACAGATCGACTGGGATGAGCGCATCTACAAGGACCGAGAGCGGGCGTTGACCTATGTCTGCGAAACGCCGGTGCTGCTGGAAAAGCGGGCCTATAGTGTCGCACAGATGTTGCTCCGGCACCTTCCCTGAACGGGGTCATTCCCATTCCAGCTCGGTATAGGCCACGGTCGCGTTCCGCGCGTTGAAGAGGTCGAAGAGCTGCCAGTTCATCGCCTCGCTGCGCCCGATCACCGCTGTGGCGGATGAAAGCGGCAGCCCGTCATCCAGCGCCTTCCGTGTATCGGCGGCAATCGTTTCAAGATAGCGCATGAGCGGCAGGGCCCCATCAGGCCAGGGCAGGACCGGCCCGCCATGGCCGGGCACAACCCTGGTGACGGACCCCTGCCCCAGATCGGCCAAAACGCGGGTCCAGCCCCGCAGAGACCCGTCCAGTGCCGGGGCATGGTCGTCAAAGACCAGATCCCCGGCGAACAGCACGCCCGACACCGGGTCATGAACACTGAGATCCGTCGTCGTATGGGCCGTCGTATGCGGCGTGAGGGTGAGGATACGACCACCGAGGTCCAGCGTCTCCGTTGTGGACACCTCACGATCAGGCAGCGTCATTACGGTTCCGAGAAAACCCGCCCCGCCAATCCGCTCGCCGAACCCCTGCAGGTAACTTTCAGACCGTTCCGCCAGCGCGCGAGAGAGCCGTTCGCGCCCGATGATCTCAGCGCCTGCCTCCTGAAAGACCGAGGCGCCAAGGACGTGGTCGGGATGCATATGGGTCAGGATCAGTGCTTTTATCGGAAGCTCAGTCTGTTCCCGGATCGCCAGATAGGCCGCCTCGCCCACCGCGCGTGACCCGCCCGCATCAATCACCGCGACCCCGTCATCGCCGATCACGAAGGCGATGTTCGACACATCGCCAAGATTGTCCGCGTCAGGCTCCGCGATCCGGCCCCGATGGACGAAGGTATGCGGTGCGATCTTCACGAATGTCAGGGCTGGGGCTGGCCGCTCCCGGCACTCTGCCATGCCCGCCTGTCCGGCAAACGGCACAGGGGGATTGGCGGTCAGGGCCTCCTCGCACGCAGTCAGAGTCTCAGCCGCATAGCCCGGGCGCAGCGCAGCCCGGCACTGACCGGCAGCACCTTCCAGACAGAGCATCACGACGGCTTCGAACATGGTCCCATCCTGCCCGTCCGCAATGCGCGCCGCCACTCATCCTAAAGGCTTGATGGGGCCCGCGCCGTTTTCATGCTAGGATAAGCCCGCCGATACCCTTGGGAGAGGTGTGATGAAACATGTCCTGATATGCCTCAGTCTGGCGATTGCCATGCCAGTGATGGCCGCGGAAAACCCGCTGACAGACAGCCCGACTTGGGAGGATATGCGCGCCGATGTCATGGGCGACGTGGCCTTGCAGGACGGATCAGCGCTGTTCACCGTCGATGCCCCCTACCGCGCCGAGGATGCGGCGACCGTGCCGGTACTGATCACCCAGACCGACCCGGGGCCTGCGATTTCCTCTGCCATCATCGTCGTCGATGAAAACCCCGCCCCCGTCGCGGGCACCTTCACCTTCGGCCCCGCAATGCATCCCCTGAAGATGGAAGTCCGGGTACGGGTGAACCAGTATTCCAACCTGCGGATCATCGCGGAAACCGAAGGCGGCAGCTTCATGACCGGCCGCTTCGTCAAGGCCTCGGGCGGCTGTTCCGCGCCCGCGACCAAGGACCCCTCGGCGGCGCTCGCCGATATGGGCGCGATGCGGTTGAAGATGTTCACCGCCGCCGAGCCTTTGCAGTCCGGTCAGCGGCGCGAAGCGCAGATCATGATCCGTCATCCGAACTATTCAGGCCTGCAGCGTGACCAGTTGACCCAATTGTTCATCCCCGCGCATTTCATCCATCAGCTGGAAGTCTATCAGGGGGATGAGATGCTCTTTACGATGGAGGGCGGCATCTCGATCTCTGAAAATCCGGTCTTCCGCTTTGATTACACCGACAATGGCGCGCCGGAGCTGAGAATCCATGCGGTCGATACCGATGGTAATGTCTTTGAGCAGCGGCTGGCGAAGGCGTCGGCCTCCTGACCCGCCCTGTCAGCGCGGTCGGTCCCCCATCAGATAGCGCGGACCTGCCCCTTTGAGGCTTGCCTCATCATCGGGGTTGTAAAGCTTGCAACGGTCGAGCGAGAGGCAACCGCAGCCGATGCAACCATCCAGCCGATCGCGGAAATCCTGCATCAGCGCAATCCGCGCATCGAGTTCGGTCCGAAAGCCGCGCGCCATCCGTTCCCAATCACGCGCATTCGGCGCCCGCCCCTCGGGCAGTTCGGCCAGCCGCGCGCCGATCTCGGCGATGGTATAACCAAGCTGCTGGGCGATCATCACGAAGGAAAGCCGCCTGATGTCGGAACGTGCAAATCGCCGCTGCCCGCCCGCATTGCGCCCGGGCCGGACCAGCCCGCGTTCTTCGTAGAACCGGATCGCCGAGACCGAAAGCCCGGTCCTTTGCGCCAGTACACCGATTGTGAGTTCGCGTTCCATCACGCCTCCGGTTTATCGCTTGACCTCAAGTTATGTTGAGGAATTAGGACAGGCAAGAACCGAAGGAAAAGAAGGAGCAGAAACATGCCAGAGATGACCCCCGCCCGCATTGAACATGTGAACATTACTATCAGCGATCCGGCGGCGACGGCCGCTGTCCTGGGAACGCTGTTTGGCTGGACCATCCGCTGGCAGGGACCGGCGATGGATCAAGGCCATACGATCCATGTCGGCACCGATGAGAACTACCTTGCGCTCTATCGCCCGCGCCGCAGCCCGGATGGCGATGCCGTGCGCTATTGCAAACGCGGCGCGCTCAATCAAATCGGGCTGGTGGTGGACGATCTTGATGCAGCCGAAACGCAGGACCGCGCCGCCGGATACACACCCCATAACCACGCCGATTATGAACCCGGACGGCGGTTCTATTTCGACGGCGACGACGGGGTGGAATACGAGATCGGCAGCTATGCGGCCTGATGGCGCAGTGTGACATGAAGATACGGTGGAACTGGTTTCGGCTACCATGAGGCGCTGCCTCATACACAAGATCAAAGGGCTTGCCCGCAGACCGCATTGCTCTTTTTTCGGATGTTGCAGACATTCGAGGTGTAGCAC
>NZ_JBARVQ010000676.1:0-1623 GCF_049646345.1 Albidovulum sp.
GGATCGAAAAGACCGCGCGGGCGATCGAAAAGGAAACCGACCTTTCCGTCCTGCGCTTTCCGAAACTGAAGGAGTTCTTCATCGGACTCCGGGTGAAGGCATGACAATCGACGCGACCGACCGCCGCATTATCAACGCCACGCAAAGCGGACTGCCGCTGGCGCCCGCGCCCTATGCGGTCGTGGCGGGCTGGCTGGGGATGAGCGAGGGTGAAGTGATCGACCGTCTGGCTGCGATGCAGAAGAAAGGCGTGATCCGCCGCATCGCACTCGCGCCCAACCACTATGCTTTGGGCGTGATCGCAAACGGGATGAGCGTCTGGGATGTTGCGGACGACCGGGCCGAGGCTTTGGGTTCGAAGGTCGGCGCCCTTGATTTCGTCAGCCATTGTTATCTGCGGCCCCGCGCCCTGCCGGACTGGCCCTATAACCTCTTCGCCATGATCCATGGCCATGACCGGCCGGAAGTCGAGGCAAAACGGACCGAGGTAGCAGCCCTTCTGGGCGCGGCCAGCAGGGCATCCGATATACTCTATTCCACCCGAATTCTGAAAAAAACCGGGCTACGGCTCAGAGAGGGGGGCTGATGTTCCGGCTGACGCAATACATGCAGGAACTGGTGCGCCCGATCCCGGTGCGGCAGCGCTCCGGCCCGGTGAAACCGGTTGTGATCTGGAACCTGACCCGGCGCTGCAACCTCAAATGCCGGCACTGCTACACGACCTCGGCGGATGTGCATTTCCCCGGCGAGCTTTCCCACGAACAGGCGATGGCGGTGCTCGACGATCTCTCCGCCTTCCGGATCCCAGCGCTGATCCTCTCCGGGGGTGAGCCGCTTTCCCGCTTCGACTTCTTCGATCTGGCCGAACGCGCCCGGGCACTGAACTTCCGCCATCTCAGCCTTTCGACCAACGGCACCAAGGTCGCCGAACATGCCGACCGCATCGCCGATCTCGGCTTTGACTATGTCGGCATCTCTCTTGACGGGATCGGCCAGGTGAACGACTGGTTCCGCGGCGTCGAAGGTGCTTTCGACGACGCGCTGGAAGGGGTTCGCGCCTGCAAGGCGAAGGGCGTAAAGGTCGGCCTGCGCTTCACGATCACCGAGGACAATGCCCATACCCTGCCGGACATGCTGGACCTCTGCGAGGCGGAAGGGGTGGACAAGTTCTATCTCTCCCACCTCGTCTATGCCGGGCGCGGCGACAAGAACCGGGGCGAGGATACCGCCCATGCCCGAACCCGGGCGGCGATGGATCTGCTGATCGATCGGGCATGGGACGCGGTCGCGAATGGCCGCCCGCTGGAGGTCGTGACCGGCAACAACGATGCCGATGCGGTCTGGTTCCTGCGCTGGGCGGAAGACCGGTTCGATGCGGAAAAGGTCGCCCATGTCCGTGATCACCTTGAGGCGTGGGGCGGAAATTCCTCGGGCCTGGGCGTGGCGAATGTCGACCATCAGGGCAAGGTTCATCCTGACACCTACTGGTCGGACTACACCGTCGGCAGCGTGAAACAGACACTGTTTTCGGACCTCTGGACCGGCGATGACCCGATGTTGGCCACACTGCGCCAGCGTCCCCGCCCCTTGAAGGGCCGCTGTGGTGCATGCGCATTCAAATCG
>NZ_JBARVQ010000677.1:0-2861 GCF_049646345.1 Albidovulum sp.
AGGTAGCGCCCGGTATGGCTCGCCTCGACCTTGGCCACAGCCTCGGGCGTACCGGTGGCGACGATCCGCCCGCCGCCATCGCCGCCTTCGGGGCCGATATCGATCAGCCAGTCGGCGGTCTTGATCACGTCGAGATTATGCTCGATCACCACGACCGAATTGCCCTGCTCAACCAATTCGTGCAGCACTTCCAGAAGCTTGCGCACATCCTCGAAATGCAAACCGGTCGTCGGTTCGTCCAGAATATACAAAGTCCGACCGGTCGATCTGCGTGAGAGTTCCTTGGACAGTTTCACCCTCTGCGCCTCACCGCCTGACAGCGTCGTCGCCTGTTGGCCGACCTTGATATAACCAAGTCCAACCTTGACCAGCGCATCCATCTTCTCGCGGATTGACGGCACCGCCTGAAAGAAGCCTTGCGCATCCTCCACCGTCATTTCCAGCACATCGGCGATGCTCTTGCCCTTGAACTTGATCTCCAGCGTTTCGCGGTTGTAGCGATGGCCCTTGCAGGTCTCGCAGGTGACATAGACGTCGGGCAGGAAGTGCATCTCGATCTTGATGACGCCGTCGCCCTGGCAGGCCTCGCAGCGCCCGCCCTTCACGTTGAAGGAAAACCGCCCCGGCGCATAGCCGCGCGCCTTGGCCTCGGGCAGGCCCGCGAACCAATCGCGGATCGGCGTGAAGGCACCGGTATAGGTGGCGGGGTTTGATCGCGGCGTGCGCCCGATGGGCCGCTGGTCGATATCGATGACCTTGTCGAGATGCTCAAAGCCCTTGATCGTCTCGCAGGGCGCGGGCGTCTCGCGCGCGCCGTTCAGGCGCAGGGCGGCGTTTTTGTAAAGCGTCTCCACCGTCAAAGTCGACTTGCCACCGCCCGAGACGCCGGTGACGCAGATGAACCGGCCAAGCGGAAACTCTGCCGTCATGTCCTTCAGGTTGTTGCCCGTCGCCTTGACCACTTTCAGCGTCTTGCCATTGCCGTCGCGGCGCTGTTTCGGCACCGCAATCTCGCGCCCGCCCGACAGGTATTGCCCGGTCAGAGAGGCCGGATCGGCGGCGATCTCCTCGGGCGTGCCGCGTGCGACGACCTGACCGCCATGCACACCCGCGCCGGGGCCGATATCGAAGACATAATCCGCCTCGCGGATCGCCTCTTCATCATGTTCGACCACGAGCACCGTATTGCCCTGATCGCGCAGGTTCTTGAGCGTGCCCAGAAGCCGGTCATTGTCGCGCTGATGCAGACCGATGGAGGGTTCATCCAGCACATAGAGAACACCGGTCAGGCCCGAACCAATCTGGCTCGCCAGCCGGATCCGCTGGCTTTCGCCGCCCGACAGGGTGCCTGCATTGCGGGAAAGTGTCAGGTATTCGAGGCCGACATTATTAAGAAAACCAAGGCGTTCGCGGATTTCCTTCAGGATCAGCTTTGCGATCTCATTCTTCTGCCTGGTCAGCTTGCCGGGCACCGTGTCGATCCAGGCATAGGCCTCCCTGATCGACATCTGCACCACCTCGCCGACATGAAGACCGGCGATCTTCACCGCCAGCGCCTCGGGCCGCAGACGGTGACCGCCGCAGGTGCCGCAGGGGCGGTTGTTCTGGTAGCGTTCGAATTCCTCGCGCACCCAGTTACTGTCAGTCTCACGGTAGCGGCGTTCCATATTGGGGATGACCCCCTCAAAGGTCCGCGTCACCTCATAGACCCGCCCGGCTTCATCGAAACGGAACTTGATCTCATCGTCGCCGGAGCCGCGCAGGAAGAGGTGCTGCACCTTTTCCGGCAGGTCCTTCCATGCCTTCTTCGGATCGAAGCCGTAATGTTTCGCAAGCGAGTCGATGGTCTGGATGAAATAGGGCGACTTGCCCTTGTTCCAGGGGGCGAGCGCGCCATCCTTCAGTTTCAGCGTCACATCGGGGACCACAAGCCGTTCGTCGAAGAACAATTCGACCCCGAGGCCGTCGCAGGACGGACAGGCCCCGAACGGAGCGTTGAACGAAAAAAGCCGCGGCTCGATCTCGGGGATGGTGAAGCCTGAAACCGGGCAGGCGAAGTTTTCGCTGAAGGTGATGCGCTCTGGCTCACCCTCGCCCGGCGCGGTTTCAAGGATCGCGATGCCGTCGGCGAGGTTCAGCGCGGTGCGGAAGCTGTCCGCCAGACGCGTCTCCAGCCCTTCCCGCACCACGATCCGGTCGACGACCACGTCGATATCGTGGCGGAACTTCTTGTCGAGCGTCGGCGGTTCTTCCAACTCGTAGAACTCACCATCGACCTTGACCCTCTGAAAGCCTTGCTTGCGCAACTCAAGGAATTCCTTGCGGTATTCGCCTTTCCGGTCGCGCACGATGGGGGCCATCAGGTAGCCGCGTGTGCCCTCCTCCATCGCCATGACAGCATCGACCATATCCTGCACCTGCTGCGCCTCGATCGGCTTGCCGGTCGCGGGGGAATAGGGCGTGCCGACCCGCGCGAACAGGAGGCGCATATAATCGTAGATTTCGGTGACGGTCCCCACGGTCGAACGCGGGTTTTTCGAGGTCGTCTTCTGTTCGATGGAGATCGCGGGCGACAGACCGGAGATGTGATCGACATCCGGTTTGCCCATCATGTCGAGAAACTGGCGGGCATAGGCCGAGAGGCTTTCGACATAGCGCCGCTGGCCCTCGGCATAGATCGTATCGAAGGCGAGCGATGACTTGCCCGAGCCCGACAGGCCGGTGATCACCGTCAGCTTGTCGCGCGGGATATCGACGTCGATCGACTTCAGATTATGCTCGCGCGCGCCGCGTACTTCGATGAATTTCTGCTCGGCCATGGCTCACCTGCGGGGATCAGGGATTAACAGATAGTGCAAGTC
>NZ_JBARVQ010000678.1:0-3499 GCF_049646345.1 Albidovulum sp.
GGGGGAATCCTGAATCTCGAAAACCGCAACACGCTCTAAGCGTGACTCAGAATGGTCAGATCGTCGACGTGACCCGCTGACGAGTCTGGGAAGTATTCCAGGCGGTTGTCTCTGCGGACCGCCCACACAGGGTGGGGTCGAAACATGCAAGGGCGACCGGGTCAGTAATCCGCCAGCCGGTTGCTGGCATGGCTGACGGTGCCGTCCGTATCGGTCATGGTCACATCCACCCCCCGCGTTGCTGATGGAATAGAAAGGGTCAGTTCGGGGTTTTCCGATAGCGAGATGGAGCCGGTCACCTCAGCATAGCTCTTGCCGTCAAGATCGATCTCCACAGTCTCCACATAGCGCATCGGGATGAAGAGAAGCGTGATCTGATCCATCTGCATGCCCGAATGACTGGGATGCGAGATGCCGAGCGCGAGATCCATCTCGCCCCCCGTCAGCCCCGCAAGCGGATCGGCGGCCGTCGCGTTGCCGATGCCGATCACCATTTCGCCCAGGGTCTCCATGGCCAGTTCCGGATCGGTGCCGGGCGGTGCCGCGCAGGCGCCCTGGCCCGAGGTCTTGACGAAGCCGTCGGTGACGAAAAGCTGCGCGTCGGCGGTTTCTGCAATGACATGGATCGGGGTCGGTCCGTTGATGCGCAACGTGGCATCGAATCGGAAGCGGGGCAGGGGATCGGTCAGCCGGATCACCGCCGAGACCGGCATCGGGTTTTCGTCAAGCACCAGCGTGACAGAGGCGATCCTGAGGCCCGTCGGGGCGGCGACAGTGACACCGATCACCGTCCGCGCGTCGGTTTCGGTGCGGTAAGGCGCGTCGAGGGCGACGACGCCCGCACCGGGATGCAGCATGCGGTCCTCATAGAGCATTGCCCTGATATCTGGCCAACTGCCTTCATCGGCCAGTACCGATGTGGCGAGGGTTAAAAACAGGGCTGTCAGAAATAGGCGCATGGATTTCGTCCTGTATGTAAGGTGGGTTTAAACCCACCTTACCTTTCGTTTCACTGGCCGAACCCTGCGACCAGCGCATCCAGCCCCGCCTGATAGACACCGGTTATCGCACCTGTCGCGGCTTCATCCGTCACGCCCTCGGCCATTGCGCGTTTGAAGCTGCCCTGCCAGTCGATCCGCGCACCGTTCCCAGCGGCGCTGACCGCAATCGTGGCGGAATAGGCGTCGACCGGCAGCACTTCGGGCGCCACTTCGGTGATGATATAGGAATAGGACATCGCCGCGCCGTCATAGGCGGTCAGCTCCTCGGCAATCGTGGGCCCGCCTTCCTTCATCAGCGTCAGCAACCGCGTGGCGCCGGAATCGTTTCCGCCATCGCCATCGGTTGAAAACACCGCCGGATGCCAGCCCAGATCCTGAAAGTCGCCGATCAGAGCCCAGATTTCGGCCGGGGCGGCGGCGACCTCGACCGAAAGCGGCACCGACAGCTCTGCGCGGTCATCGGCCTGAACGAGGGAAGGGGCTACAGCAAGGGCAGTGACGGCCAGAATACGTGCGACGTTCATGGTTCACCTCATGGATTGAAATAGTGGGTCTTCAGGATGTAATTCATGCCGCGCTGCCAGCTTTCGTCGGTATTGCTGCGGATATCGACCGACTTGCCACGGATCATCTGCCCGGACGCGGTGTCGCGCAGGACAAGGTTCATCGACAGGATCAGGTTGGAGACCTTCTGAACCTCGCCGACCAGCACATAATCTGCGTCAAGCCGTACGCCGAACCGCACATCGCAGCCCGCGCAATCGGCCGGGTTGAGGGTATTGGCAAGATCCTCTGCCACAGGGTCGAGCGGGACAAGGTCGAAGCCTTCATCGGCAAAACGGGCGCGGACCTGATCTTCGAGCATCACGCGGCGCTGCATCTCATCAGGGCGCACGCCGTTATAGGCACCCTCGGTCGAGCTGTCGATGAAACCCAGTCCGAGGAAGGCAACCGTCGCCCCCGGCCGCAGTTTTTCGCCAAACTCCGCCGCTGCCGCAAAGGGCGCGGCCAGTGCAAGCCACGAAAGGACAAGGGCAGCCTTCATGGCCCAAGTCTAGGGGCGGGGCAGGGTGGTGCAATGCGCCTTAAGTCGCGGTTTCGCGGTGCCGGGTGAGGGGGCATCCTTTCTGCAAAAGAGTCGCTGGAAAATTGGGAGGTTATCCGAACAATGCCGACTCTCCTGAGATTTGCCGGGGCGGTAGCCGCGATCCTGGCCATGGCGGGTGCCGCCATGGGGCTGGAAGTGCGCGCCGCCGTTTTGCGTGTGGACCCCGATCTGCCGCTGCCGATCTCGCGCCTCGACATTCCGCCGGACGACCTTGGGTTCGCCGGGGCGGTTCTTGCGACCGAGGACAACCAGACAACGGGCAATTTCCTTGGCATGGAATTCACGACCGTGACCCGTGCCGTGCCGCCGGAAGATGCGGCATCGGCGGTGGAGGAGCTGCGGCGCGACGGTATCGGTATCATCGTGGTGCTGGCTGAAGGCGTGGAAGTGACGGCGCTTGCCGATCTGGCGGGCGAGGGGGCGTTTGTTCTGAATGCAGGTGCCCGCGATGAGGCGGTGCGCGAGGAAGCGTGCCGCGCCAACCTTTTGCATGTCGCCCCCAGCCGGGCGATGCTGGCCGATGCGGTGATCCAGTTCCTGATCTGGAAGCAGTGGCGGCGTCTGGTGCTGATCCATGGCTCCCACCCAAAGGACCACGCGCTGGCCGATGCCTACCGGCAGGCCGCGCGCAAGTTCGGGGCCGAGATTGTCGGGGAACGCGAATATATCGACCGGGGCGGCGCCCGGCGTACCGATACCGGCCATGTGCTGGTTCAGCGCGAAATGCCGGTCTTCATGCAGGACCTGCCCGAGCATGACGTGGTGATCGCCGCCGATGAGGCCGATGTCTTCGCCGCCTATCTGCCCTATCACCAATGGCTGCCCCATCCGGTCGCGGGTTCCGCCGGATTGATCCCGGTCACCTGGCACGCCGCGCATGAGGCCTGGGGCGCGACCCAGTTTCAGCGCCGGTTCGAAAAGCTGACCGGCCGGACCATGCGGGAAGAGGATTATCAGGTCTGGCTGGCGCTGCGTGTCGTGGGCGAGGCGGTCTCGCGCACCAACAGTGCCGACCCGGTCGCCTTGCGCGATTACGCGATGTCGGACGCGTTCGAACTGGCCGCCTTCAAGGGTCAGAAGCTGACTTTCCGCCCGTGGAACGGTCAGTTGCGCCAGCCGGTCCTCCTGACCGACCGCCATATCACCGTGGCCGTCTCGCCGCAGGAGGGCTTTCTGCATCAGGTCTCGCCGCTCGACACTCTGGGCCCCGACCAGCCCGAAACCCGCTGCACCGCTTTCGGAGGATGAATATGCGCTGGCTGCCCCTTGCCCTTGCCTGCCTGACGGCAACACCCGCTTTGGCCAACAAGGTCTTCGTTTCCAACGAACGCGGCAACTCCGTCACCGTCATCGACAGCGCGACATGGGAGGTGATCACCGAGTTCCCCGC
>NZ_JBARVQ010000679.1:0-5652 GCF_049646345.1 Albidovulum sp.
CTGTTAACCATCCGGTGGAAAGGTTGGCGCATGCGGTTTCTTCTCATGCTCATCCTGATTTCCGGCTGTGCCTCTCCTGCGCCTGACTACTTCGGCGCGGTACGGCATGAGGTGACAAAGGGCGGTATCGACTTTGTGGTCTTTCAGAAGGGTAGCGCAGTTGAGGTGGTGCGGCTGGGCTATCTCACCCGGGCCGAGCGCAAGCCTGTACCGCGTCTGATGGAGGAAGCGGCGGCTGAGGCGACAGGATGTCGGGTTGTGCCCAACTCCATGCGCACCAAAATCCAGGGCGATACCGGTGTCGCCCGCTTCGATCTGGATTGCCTGTAGCGTTTCGCGCCAATCCATATACCCGATAGATCAACATGTACCCGAAACGCATTGGGATGATGCAGATCAAGGCCGTCTTGGCGACAAGCCGGTAAACCCCAAACCGAAATGCGCGGCATCAGGGAAAGGATCTTCCGTGCTTCGGTTGTTTTTCGTGATCTATACGCTTGCCAGCGTGACGCTTGCGGGCTCGGCAGTCATCGCGGCCCTGACCATGGGGCTGGTCGGAGCAAAACCGATTATCATCGCGGCGCTGATTGGCGCGATGCTGGCGCTGCCAGTGGCCTGGATGGTCACAAAACAGCTTTCAGAGGTCTAGCGGGCCCAGAAAGGCGCGCAACGCTGCTTCGAATTCGCGGGGTTTGTCGGCATGCAGCCAATGCCCCGCCCCGGGCAGCTTCGCCATCCGCGCCGCCGGGAAAAGCTCTTTGATCCCAGCCCGATGTTCGGGGCGGACATAGTCAGAGGCCGCACCGGTCAGAAACAGGGTCGGCCCGTCATAATGACCTTTGGTGCCGGGCCAGCCGACGATCTTGTCCATCTCACGCTCCAGCACGTCGAGGTTCAGGCGCCATTGCGGAGCCTCCCCCTTCAGATCCAGCGACTGGAGCAGAAACGCCCGCACACCGGGATCGGCGACATCCTGCGCCAGCCGCCGGTCTGCATCCGATCGCGCCGCCAGACCTGACAGGTCCAGCCTGCGCATCGCCTGGGTCAGATGCGCCTGACTGTGGCCGTAGGCCACCGGGGCGATATCAGCCACGACAAGGCGTCCGACAAGATCGGGGCGGGTCAGGGCAAGCTGCATCGCGGCCTTGCCGCCCATGGAATGGCCGACCACATCGACAGGGCCGCCCAAAGCGCTGATCACCTCGGCCAGATCGTCCGCCATATCGGGATAGCTGTGGGTCTCGGCCCGAAAACTTTCGCCGTGATTGCGCATATCGACCACCACGACGCGCCGGTCCGAGGCCATGCGCCGCGCGATCGCACCCCAGTTTCGTGCCGACCCGAACAGCCCATGCACGACCAGAAGCGTCGGCAGATCGGTCGCGGTTCCATATTCGTCAAATCTCAGCATGGCCTTTCCTATCGCGGTGGCGCGGCGGCTTCCAGTGCGTTGCGGGAGAATTGCGCTCGGGTTAGTCTTGTCCCGGGGCAGGAGGTGGGAATGACCGGCGTGACGGTGCAGGAGATGGCCGGACAGGTCGCGGATCTTATGGAGGCGCGGCTTGGCCTTCGCGGCGACGGGCTGGCTGCCAAGCTCAGGCGTGGGCGGCGTGTGTTGCCGCGCAATGTCCGGCGCGAGGCCGAATATCTCGTGCGTGCAGCCGAAAAGGCGCATCTTCCGAAACTGCAGGTGCAACTGGACCGGGCGCGCATCGACAGCGCCTTTGAAATCTGCATGGGCCATTTGAAACCTCTTGGCGTAAAGGCACGGCGGCGGGCGCTCTTTCTCGATATGCTGACGGGCTTCGGCACAGCCGTGTTCGCGGTGATTGTGTTGGTGGTCATCGTGCTGGCCTGGCGGGCGCAAGGCTGACGCCGAGAGAATGCGGACAGTGCCGCCCAGGGCTGCGATGGTGATCGGCATTCGGCGCGCTTTTGCCAAAAGGTATTGAAACTACAAGCGGATTCCCGATCTCAGGCGGCTGACCGCACAGCCGGAGGCGCCGATTCCGCGATCCTTCGCCGGTGATCGTCGTGTTCGTCCTTCCCGGCTTGATTGCCGTCGCCGGATGCTTTCGGGTGCCCGCAGGCTGGGGCAGCCAAAAGGAAAACACATGGCACATAGCGAAACAGAACAGCTGATGATCGAACTCATCAACCGTTCACGGCTCGACCCCATGGGCGAGGCAGAGCGGGCGGGGATCGACCTGAATGAAGGGCTGGCACCCGGCACCATTTCCGGCGCGCCGAAAGAAGTTCTGGCCCCGAATGACATTCTGGCCAATGCGGCCGAGGGGCATTCGGACTGGATGCGCACGAGCGGCAATTTCTCTCATACCGGTTCGGGCGGCTCTGATCCCGGTGATCGGATGGAAGCTGCCGGTTACCGGTTCGGTCCCGGATCGGGCTGGGGTGAGAACATCTCATATCAATCCTCAACCGCGCCTCTCAATATGGACCAGACCATCCGTGAGCAGCATGAGGGTCTGATCCAGAGCAAGGGCCATCGCACTGCCATTATGGGGGAAGATTACAGGGAAATCGGTGTCGGCAATGAAACCGGCCCGTTCCAAGGCTATCAGCACAGCTCGCTGATTACGGAAAACTTCGCCCGCGGGGACGATTCCGTCTTTCTGACCGGCGTCGTCTATGACGACAACGATATGGACGGCTTCTATTCCCTCGGCGAGGGCAGTGGCGGGACGACGATTTCGGTCGGCGGTCAGCAGGCCGCGTCCGAACAGGCCGGGGGCTATGCGCTGAAGCTCGATCAGGGCGCGGCGGATACCGTGGTGGACCTCTCTTCCGGCGGCCGGACCGGTTCGGTCAAGGTCGATCTCTCGTCGAGCAATGTGAAGCTCGACGTTGTGAACGGGTCGGAAGTGCTCAGCTCTGCCGATCTGAAACTGGTTTCGGGGTTTGACGATGCGCGCCTGCTGGGCGTGGCGGATCTGGACCTGACTGGCAATGATGCGGCCAATATGCTGACCGGGAATGACGGTGCCAATGTCATCAACGGTGGAGCCGGGGACGACGTGATCGATGGCGGGGAGGGCGGTGACGAGGCCGTCATCAACGCGGCAACGACCGACATTCAGGTGATGCGTGTGGCGAATGGCCATGTGGTAACCTCGGCGGACGGGGCGGACACGTTCATGAATGTCGAGAACTTTACCTTCACCGACGGGACGCTGACCGCAGCGGAGCTGGATGCGATGGCCGATGGCAGAACGCCGACGCCCGATCCCGAGCCGACACCTGACCCCGAGCCGGTGCCCGACCCCGAGCCGACACCTGATCCGGAACCGAACCTCGTGGAGGGAACGCCCTGGGGCGACTGGCTCTTTGGTACGGCTGAGGCGGATCGGATCGTAGGCGGTCGCGGGCACGACCTTCTCGTCGGTCAGGGTGGCGATGACATCCTTGATGGCGGTGAAGGCTGCGACATGCTCGTCGGTGGTGCCGGGGCCGATACCTTCGTCTTCAATGGCGGCTGGGACATGATCCTCGACTTCGAAGGCGGAGTCGACAGCCTCGACATTGATCCCGCGCTTTTGGCCGAAGGGCAGACGTTGCAGGATATCATGGACGGATCCCAGGATGTCTGCGGCGGAGGCAAGCTGCTGGAATTCGGCGAGGATGCCGGGCTGATCGTCTGGGGTGACGATCCGACGACGGGCGATGGCGGCATGAACCTCTTCGTCTGATCGCGCAACCATCCGCAATAAAACCACACCGCGCCGGGAAATCCGGCGCGGTTCTTCATTCCGGGTTTTCATGCCGGGTCCATGCCATTACGTGTGAACGAAGTTCAGAAAGGTGAGGCGATGGCCAGCAAGGCAGACAAGCGCAAGGCGGAGTTGCGGCAAAACCTGATCGAGATCGCGGAGCGGAGGATCGAGGCCAAGGGTCTCACGTCGCTGCGCGCCCGTGATCTGGCGGGCGAGGCGGGCTGCGCGGTGGGCGCGATCTACAACGTCTTTGCCGATATGAACGACCTGACCATGGCGGTGAACGGCCGCACCTTCCGCAAGATCGGCGAGGCGGTGGGGCAGTCCTTGCAAGGGACCGAAGGTCAGCCCCCGGTCGACCGGCTGATCGTCATGTCGAACGCCTATCTCGCCTTCGCCGCCGAGAATGTGCTGCTGTGGCGGGCGCTCTTCGACATCGACATGGCCGACGACGGCACAGTGCCCGACTGGTACATGGAAGAGTTGCGCAAGCTTTTCGCCAATATCGCCGGACCAGTGTCCGAGCTTTTCCCCGAGCTTGACCCGAAAGAGCTGGAACTGATGGTGCGGGCGCTCTTCTCCTCAATCCACGGGATTGTTCTGCTGGGTCTGCAAAACCGCATCTCGGGCGTGCCGCGTGGCAATATCGAACGGATGATCGCACAGGTTTTGTGCCGGATTGGAAACTGACTGTTTCTTGAACGGCGTTCAGATTTATCTTGAACTGCGTTCACAATGCGCTATGTTCTTCATATGAACGATGTTCATTTTTGGAGGATGCCATGTTCACGACAATCCGGACGCTGTTTCTGGGCGCCGAGGCCCGTGCGGAAGAGCGGGTGCGAAAAACCTATTCGATCGAACTGATCGAACAGAAGATCCGTGAAGCACAGCAAGGGTTGCAGGCGGCGAAAGCCGGGCTGGCCAGCCTGATCCAGCGTCAGCGGTCCGAGGAAAAGCAGATCACGCTTCTGCAAGGCCGGGTGACCGATCTGACAGGAAGGGCAAAGGCGGCGCTGGAGGGCGGGCGCGAGGCGCTGGCCACCGAGGCGGCCGAGGCCATCGCCGAGATGGAGAACGAACTGGCCCTGCGGCGCGAAACCGTCCTGCGGCTGGAGGCCCGCGTCATGCGGTTGCGCCGGACGGTCGAGACAACGAACCGCCGCATCATCGACCTGAAACAGGGCGCCATTGCCGCCCGCGCCGTGCGGCAGGAACAGACGATTCAGACCCGCATCCAGACGACCCTGTCTGGCCGCAGCCCGATCTCCGAGGCCGAGGAGCTGATCGCCGAGGTGCTGAACCGCGACGACCCCTATGAACAGGCCGAGATCCTTGAGGATATCGACCGGGGGCTCACGAAGGCCGATCTGGGCGAGCGCATGGCCGCCGAAGGCTTCGGCAAGCCGGTGAAAATGACCGCGACCGAGGTGCTGAACCGTCTGAAGTCCGACCAGTAACCCCCTGAAATCCAATCCCAAACGAGGAGACAAGTTATGAACGTCCAGAAAACCGATTCTGCACTGATCATGGGCCTGAACATTGCCGGCGTCGTTGTCGCCTATACGCTCCTGGCAATATCGCTCTACCTTTCAACCGACGTGCCGCTGTCCACCAAGGGGTACTGGGGCATGGGCATCGTCCTGCTGACGCTGAGTCTGATCAACGTGGTCAAATACCGTTTCGACACCCGGGCGCTTGAGGATCGCATCCGCCAGATCGAAGAGGCGCGCAACGAAAAGCTGCTGGAAGAATTTGTGGGCGACCCGAAGTAAGAGTGGTTCAGTGGCAGGAAAGCCCCCGCAATCTGCGGGGGTTTTTCGCTGGTAACGAAAATTTTACAGGTCCACCCCACCATTCCGCCCGGAACAAGCGCGACGCGCGCCGGGCGAGCGCCTGCCCGTCCCGGCGGGCTGGCGCT
>NZ_JBARVQ010000680.1:0-1604 GCF_049646345.1 Albidovulum sp.
GCGAAGTTCTTGACGATATGGTGGGCGAGATCGGTGCAGTGCCGACGTGTCGAACCTGTGGATCCGAGCGGGTCGTGAAGGATGCTTGGGCCTGCTGGAACCCTTCGACGGGGCTCTGGGAGCTTGAGACGGTCTTCGATCATGAGCACTGTCACCAGTGCGAAGGCGAAACAGCCTTCCTCTGGAAGCGAGTCGAATCCGTGCCGCGCATGCGGGTCCGTGAGTTGAACGACCGCTTTCGGGCGGAAGGGCTCGGCAACGGATCGGTGATGCTCACGATTGGTGTCCGAGAGCGCAGCCGGGACTTCGTGATGCAGGCCGCTTCGGCGGTTAAGGCGTTCTCTGCCTTTACCGGGGACAATGATCCCTGGAGCGAACATGATTTCGGCTCGGTCGAGGTCGACGGCGAGAAGATCTTCTGGAAGATCGACTACTACACCCCTGATCTCACCGCAGGATCGGAAAACCCGGCCAATGAAGGCGAGACCCACCGCGTTCTGACCATCATGCTCGCCAGCGAGTATTGAAGCTGCCGCCTCCGGCAAACGGGGGCGGTTTTTTGCCCGGCCATCAATTGCGGCATCCGTCAAGGTCTTCGAGCGAAAGACCGGCACGGGTCATCCGTCTTCACCGGTAGGACGTGAGGGGTGCTCAGCCGGTACCTGGCGCGGACTAGCATTGCAGGCAGGATTTTCGATATCCTGAACCTCAGAAAAGACTAAGACTACAGGCTTCAGATCCACCACGAAGCCGGTATGGCCGTCAGCCGGAAGGGTTTCACCCTTCCGGTTCTGGACGTCGCCCATACCGGCTTCGTGGTTGTTTTGTTCTGAAGGGCTGTAGCACATGCAGAATGGGCAGATTGCGCCTTCTAGGGCGGCGCCGGGTCATCGATTAGACTGCGATTGTTATCAGCAGTTAATCAAAATTTCATATGTCCACAGAGTTTGCTCTGGACCTGCGCAAAGCGCGCCGGGTCGCGGGTTTTAGTCAGGAGGATGTTGCCCATCTGATGGGCCAGTCGTCCACCGTCATATCGCGGTTGGAGAATGGCGAGCGGCGGCCGTCACTGGTCCAGATCATCACCTTGTCGCTGATCTATGGCCGGTCGTTTGAGAGCTTCTTCGCCATGGTGATGGCAGAGATCAAGAAGGGCCTCCGAGCCCGCATCCTGACCATGCCGGAGGCGAAACGGGCCTATGCCGGGGTCGAGAACCGCGCCCACACGATCGAAAGCCTGGCGCGGAGATTAGCAGAAGAAGACGAAGACGATGGCGCTTAAGATGCTGGCGATTGCGGCTGCCAGTGGCCGGATCGCCTATGTCTATTTCATCGGCGATCACCTGATGGATTGGCGGATATCGCACAAGGCGAGCAAGACGCCAGACAACGCGATAGCGGCGGCGAAGACCTGGATTGCCGATCTCACGCCGGATGTGGTGGTGTTTGAACAGGCGGAGACTGCGGCCAAAAAGGGCCTGCACGCCAAAGCACTCATTGCGGCCATGGCAGAGGTTGCCGCTGCTGCGCCACTTCTCGATGTGCGGATAGAGCGCGAGCAGCACTACCCGAACAAGTATTTCGAGGCGGCCGCTCTTGCCGAA
>NZ_JBARVQ010000681.1:0-5943 GCF_049646345.1 Albidovulum sp.
AGCGCCAGCCCGCCGGGACGGGCAGGCGCTCGCCCGGCGCGCGTAGCGCTTGATTCCGGGCGAAGGGGAATACCCGCCAACGACCGCACAGGGCGCATGCCACTCATCACGATCAGTACAAGGATTACTTTGCCTTCACGACCTTCACCTTCTCGGCCAGATCGCGGGCAATGGCATAGGCGCCCTTGATCTTGTCGCTGTCGCGCGCCCAGTCACGGCGCACGATGACCTTGTTGTCCTTGATCTTCGCAAGCCCCTTTTGCGCCTGAAGATAGTCCACCAACCCGTTGGGATTGGGGAATTTATCCATATGGAACTGGACCGTTGCCCCCTTCGGACCAGCATCGAGCCGCCCGATATGCGCCCGGCGGCACATCGCCTTGATCCGCATCACCAGCAACAGCGTATTGACCTCTTTCGGCACCGGCCCGAAGCGGTCGATCAGTTCGGCGGCGAAGCCTTCCAGTTCGACCTTGCTCGTCAGCGACGAGAGGCGCCGGTACAGGCCCAACCGCACATCAAGATCGGGCACATAGCTTTCCGGGATCATCACCGGCACGCCAAGATTGATCTGCGGCGACCACTGGCCATCCTCGGCCGTCGGAGTGTCGAGGTCGCCCGCCTTGATCCGCGCGATCGTCTCTTCCAGCATCGCCTGATAAAGCTCGTAGCCGACCTCATTGATATGGCCGGATTGTTCTTCACCGAGGATATTGCCCGCCCCGCGCAGGTCGAGATCCTGAGAGGCCAGAGAAAAGCCGGCACCCAGCGAATCAAGGCTGCCGAGCAGGCGCAGGCGTTTTTGCGCATTAGGCGTCAGCGGCGTGCGGGGTTTGGTGGTCAGGTAACAATAGGCGCGTAGTTTCGATCGACCCACGCGCCCCCGTATCTGGTAAAGCTGCGCCAACCCGAACATGTCGGCGCGGTGGATGACCATCGTATTCGCGGTCGGAATATCGAGCCCGCTTTCGACAATGGTCGTGGCCAGAAGGACGTCATATTGCCCGTCATAGAAGGCGTTCATGCGCTCATCAAGCTCGCCCGCCGCCATCTGGCCATGGGCGATGACATAGGAAATCTCGGGCAGATGGGTCTTCAGGAACTCTTCGATATCCGGCAGATCCTTGATGCGCGGAACGACGTAGAACGATTGCCCGCCGCGATAGCGTTCGCGCAAAAGTGCTTCGCGGATCGTGACGCTGTCGAACTCGCTGACATAGGTGCGTATCGCCAGACGATCGACCGGTGGCGTGCCGATTATCGAAAGATCACGGACACCTGTGAGCGACAGTTGAAGTGTGCGCGGGATCGGCGTGGCGGTCAGGGTCAGGACATGGATCTCTGACCGCATCTCTTTCAGGCGTTCCTTGTGCTGAACGCCGAAATGCTGTTCCTCGTCAATGACCAAGAGACCGAGATTGCGGAATTTCACAGCCTTGGCCAGCACCGCATGGGTGCCGATGACGATATCGACGGTGCCGTCGGCCAGCCCTTCGCGGGTTGCCTGCGCATCGCGGGCACTGACGAAGCGCGACAGCGGCCGGACGGTGATCGCCGTGCCCCGGAAGCGTTCGGAGAAGGTCTTGAAATGCTGCCGCGCGAGCAGCGTCGTCGGCGCGATCACCGCGACCTGCACCCCTGACATCGCCGCGATGAAGGCCGCGCGCATCGCAACCTCGGTCTTGCCAAAGCCGACATCGCCGACGATCAGCCGGTCCATCGGACGGCCCGCGCCGAGGTCGTCCACCACTTCATCAATGGCCGACATCTGATCGTCGGTTTCCTCGTAAGGGAACCGGGCCGAAAACGCGTCCCATTCGTGATGCGGCGCCTCCAGCATCGGTGCCTTGCGCAAGAGCCGCTCTGCCGCAACCCGCATCAGCCGTTCGGCAATCTGGCGGATACGTTCTTTGAGCCGGGCCTTCTTGGCCTGCCATGCGCCACCGCCGAGCTTGTCGAGAAGCCCCTCTTCATGGCCGTAGCGACTGAGCAGTTCGATATTTTCAACCGGCAGGAACAGCCGGTCGCCGCCGGCATATTCCAGCGCCACACAATCATGCGGCGCGCCGAGCGCCAGAATGGTCTCCAGCCCGTTGTAGCGTCCTACCCCGTGATCGACATGGACCACCAGATCACCGGGCGAGAGCGACTGCGCCTCGGTCAGGAAGTTCTCTGCTTTACGCTTCTTTTTCGCGCCCCGGATCAGCCTGTCGCCCAGCACGTCCTGTTCGGAAATGACGGTCAGGCCCTTGCCCTCAAACCCGTGTTCCAGCGCCCAGACGGTCAGATAGAGCCCGCCTTTGCCTTCGGGCACATCGCGGACGTCGCGGATGAGCGTGGCGCCATGCACCTCCTCATCCTCCAGAAGCCCCTTCAGACGTTCCCGCGCACCTTCGGAATAGGAGGCGACAACGATCTGCCCATCGGCGCGCCGTGCATTCAGATGGTCAGCCAGAGCGCTAAAAAGGTTGATGTTTTCTAGTTGCCGTTCGGGTGCGAAATTGCGCCCGATACGCCCGCCCGCATCCAGAACGCCCGGCCCCGTTGCCTGCGGCAGGGCATTCAGTTGGATCACCCGATGTCCGGCAATGGCCGCATCCCAACCCGCATCATCGAGGTAAAGCAGCCCCGGTGCGGAGGGTTTGTAGACCGAATCCAGCCGGTCTCGGCGCTTCATCGCCTCCATCCTGGTGTCGTACTGGTCCTCGATCCCGACCCAGCGGGCATCCCGCGCGGGCGTGATCTGATCGTCCAACATGACCGAGGCATCGGGCAGATAGTCGAACAGAGTTTCAAGCGTTTCGTGGAAGAAGGGCAGCCAATGCTCCATCCCCGCATGTTTGCGGCCTGCGCTGACGGCCTCATAAAGCGGATCATCGGTGCCCGCCGCGCCGAATTCGATGCGGTAATTCTGTCGGAAGCGGGTGATCGCAGCCTCATCGAGGATGACCTCAGACACCGGGGCAAGCTCCACCACCGTCAGTTTCTCGGTCGTCCTTTGCGTAGCCGGATCGAAGCGGCGTGCGCCGTCCAGCACATCGCCGAAGAGGTCGAGCCGCACCGGACCACCCTCACCCGGCGGATAGATATCGATGATGCCGCCCCGCACCGCGTAGTCGCCCGGTTCGGTCACCGTCGGGCTTTGGCTGAACCCCATACGCACCAGGAAATTGCGCAAAGCACCTTCGTCGATGCGTTGGCCGACGCGGGCGGTAAACGCAGATGCCTGCAAAACCTCACGCGCAGGCAGCTTTTGGGTCGCGGCGTTCAGCGTCGTCAGCAGGATAAACGGACCCGGCAGACCCTGCACCAATGCGGCAAGCGTCGCCATGCGCGTGGCTGAAGTGTCGGCATTGGGCGATACGCGGTCATAGGGCAGGCAATCCCAGGCGGGAAAGGTCAGAACCAGCGCACCCGGTGCGAAGAACGCCAAAGCCGCCCGCATCGCCTCCATCCGCTTGTCGTCGCGGGCGACATGGCAGACGGGCACGCCCTTGCCCAGTTCCTGGGCAAGCAACTTTGCGTCATAGCCTTCGGGGGCACCGGACAGCGTGATATGGGCGGGCGTTGTCATCCGCACTCACCTATCCGCCCCGTGGCTGGTGTCAACCGGGCAGGATCGAGACGTTGAAGTTTTGCAGCATGCCCCAGATGGCGGTAATGAAGATCGAGATCATGCCAATGATCTGAACGCCCACCCGGTGCACCGACAGGCGGCGGCGCAAAGCCTCGCCCCGTTCACCGGTCGCTTCGATCCTGAGGGCGGTGGCGACGCTCATCAGCGCAACCACGGACAGGGGGGCGGCAATCAGGATCAATGCCTGACTGAATTCGTTCCGGTAGACAAAGCCGAGCATCACCAGCGTGGTCAGCACAAAGGCAAAGAACGTGATCAGGATCAGGCCGGCTTCGCGGGTGATATAAAGAATGCGGTTCACGTTGATGCGAACCATATCCTCCAGATCGGTCTCGGCCTGCCCGCCGCTGCGGCGCGCCCGCAGCACCATGTCGTAAGGCACTCCCAGCACCCAATGAGAGGCGGTTGACCAGGTGACGGCAAGGGCGATCCAGTACCAAAGGTTGGAAAACGACCTCAGGTCGATAAGGTCGAATATCAGTGTCTTCCAGTCCAATTTCTGTCCCCGCCCGTATTCTGTGCAGCGAATGCTATCCTCGCGCTGCGACGGTTTCCACCCTTGTGATAGGCAACAATCCATGTAAGCCGTTGACGAAACTCACGACCGGAGCCGAGACATGCCCCCGATCCATGCCGCCTTTCCCCAGACCCGTTTTCGCCGCTTGCGCCGGACACCCGCCCTGCGTGACCTCGTGGAGGAGAACCGGCTCTCCGTCAAGGATTTGATCTGGCCGCTCTTTGTGACCGATGTGCCCGGCGCTGATGTTCCCGTGCCGTCAATGCCTGGCGTATCGCGTTTGACGGTCGAGGGTACGGTGCGCGCGGCAGAAGAAGCGGCGCACCTTGGCATTCCGGCGATCTGCCTATTTCCCTATACCGACCCGGCATTGAAGACCGAGACCTGCGAAGAGGCATGGAACCCCGAGAACCTGTCGAACCGGGCGGTGCGGGCGATCAAGGCGGCGGTGCCCGAAATTGCGGTTATGACCGATGTGGCGCTTGATCCCTACAACGCCAATGGCCATGACGGGCTGGTGCGGGACGGCGTGATCCTGAACGACGAAACCATCGAGGCTCTTGTGAAGATGGCGCTGGCCCAGGCCGAGGCGGGGGCAGATATCCTCGGGCCATCCGACATGATGGACGGGCGCATCGGTGCAATGCGCCGGGCGCTGGAGTCCGAGGGGCAGAAGGATGTGACGATCCTCTCCTATGCCGCCAAATATGCCAGCGCCTTCTATGGCCCGTTTCGCGATGCTGTCGGTGCCTCTGGCGCGCTGAAAGGCGACAAGAAGACCTATCAGATGAACCCGGCGAACCGGGATGAGGCGCTGCGACTGGTGGCGCGCGACCTTTCCGAAGGTGCCGATATGGTGATGGTCAAGCCGGGCATGCCCTATCTCGATATCTGCCGCGATGTGAAAGATGCCTTTGGCGTGCCGACCTTCGCCTATCAGGTTTCGGGCGAATACGCGATGCTGATGGGCGCGGTGTTGAACGGATGGGTGAAAGAGGATGTGATTCTGGAAAGCCTGCTGGCCTTCCGGCGCGCGGGATGCGACGGCATCCTGACCTATTTCGCCCCCGATGCCGCGCGGGCTTTGGCCGGATGAGGGTCTGGCCACAACAGATAATGACAGGTCAGAGCTTCTGGACTATAGATAGTGGTGAACCGGCCGGAACAGGCTGGCAATGGCAGTTGAGATCGGAGCAGTGACATGACCGGAATTTCCCGTCGTAATGCAATCCTTACCGGCAGTGCCTTTCTGGGGCTTTCGGCTTGCGGCAATGGCGTCGGCAGCGATGGCGGTGTGCGTCTGGATGCGCGCGTGGACGCAGCGCGCGACTATCTGGCGGGCACCTATCCCGGCACGCGGGAACTGATGTCGCGCGCTTCGGGTGTGCTTTATGTCCCGCTGGTGACCGAGGCCGGGCTGGTGACCTTCGGTGGCTCCTACGGACAGGGTGCCCTCAGGATCAACGACATTTCGGTCGACTACTATTCAGCGACCCAGGCCAGTGTCGGCCTGCAGATCGGGGCACAGCAATATGCCCATGCGCTATTCTTCATGACGCAGGAGGCGCTGTCTGAATTCCGCTCTGCCGCAGGTTGGGTCGCCGGGGCCAATATGGCCTATGCCCTGCCCGATCAGGGCGGATCGCTGGGCACCGACACCGCGACAACGACGGCACCGGTCATCGCCCTTGTCTATGGTCAGGCAGGTTTCATCGCCGGGGCGCGTGTCACAGGCACGAAATATTCCCGCATCATCCCCTGATCCGGTTTCGCCCCGGCTGCGCCGGGC
>NZ_JBARVQ010000682.1:0-3178 GCF_049646345.1 Albidovulum sp.
GCCTGCAACGCCGCAATCAACGTCGCGCGCCTGCTCGATATAGGCCCGTATCGCCTGGGCAAAGATCGCCTCGGACATTTTCAGCGCGATCAGGTCGCCGCCGAGCCGCGCGCCGCCCGCCTCGGCACCGATTACCCGCAGCGTGGCCTCGAGCCAGAGCCCCGCCTCCTCGCCGTAGCCGCGCAGATGAATGAAGGGAGGGAGTTGGTCAAAAAGAAGGTGCCTTGATCCCTCGGCCAGCGCAAAATGTCCACAGATCAGTTGCGTGTCGCGCGGACTTTCTTCGCCGCCCCAGACCAACGTGCCATGACCCGGAAAACCGGCGCGTGACAGGATGTCGTCAAGCGGCAGCGCATCGTCGGGGCCGGTGTGACGGCAGGACAGGACATGGGCGGCGCCATGGGGGATCACGATCAGATCCCCTTGGGCAAGATGGACCGGCACCGACACGCCTGAAACCCGGACAAGCGCCTCGCCGCGATGCGCGAAGTGAAAGCGCGCCACGTCGCGGAAGGCCGGCACGCGCACCCCCCAAGGTTCGGTGAAGCTGGTACGGAAGTAGAGCGTGCCGCGGAGCGACAGGCGGGTGAGGATGTCACTGAGAAGGTCAAACATGATAACCGAGCTTACCTGCTTTATCCGCAAAGTCCAGATGTCCGAACGATCAAGCATATAAGCTGGACTTTTCGGCATTCAAAAGACGAAAGATTTGGGGTTCATTGGCCTAGTGCCGAGGCAAGCCGGGATAAAACTCTTTGCCACAGTTTACGGCACCCTCGCTCCGTGCGGATCGGGGACGCTTCCATCAATCAAACAAGGAAATCCAATGTCTCGCAAGTTAACCTTCGCTGCCGCGGCACTGACCGCGCTCTGCGCCTTCGGCCCCGCAATGGCCGCCGATGAGGCCAATGTCGCTCCGGGTCTGACCTATGGCGGCGCACCGCTCGGCCTGCACGGCGCCGATCCGGTATCGCTGCTCGACCAGGGCAAGAACGCCGAGGGCAACGCCTCCTATGCCGCCGCCCATGACGGGGTGGCCTACTACTTCGCTTCGGAAGAAAACCTCAAGGCATTCGAGGCGAATCCGGCCCGCTACGCGCCGCAATACGGTGGTTTCTGTGCCTTCGGCGTGTCGGTCGGCAAGAAGTTCGATGGCGACCCGAGCTTTGCCGCGGTGATGGGCGACAAGCTCTACGTCTTCCTGAACGAGGATGTCTTCAAGGCCTACCTCAAGGACGAGGCCAGCACCATCGCCAAAGCGGAAGATAACTGGAGCACCATCGAACACACCGCCGCGACGGATCTCTGATCGCGAGCGTCGAAACCGGGTCGGCTCCTCACAAGCCGGCCCGCACCTTGAACGGAGAAAGACATGCCCACCACCATTACTCTCGTGAGCCACGCTCTTTGCCCCTATGTCCAGCGCATCGCCATCGCCCTTGCCGAGAAGGGTGTTGCGCATGACCGCGTAACCGTCGATCTGGCGCACAAACCGGACTGGTTCCTTGCGATTTCACCTCTCGGGCGCGCCCCCGTTCTCAAGGTGGGTAATGCGGCGCTCTTCGAGTCTTCGTCAATTCTCGAATATCTCGAGGAAACCCAACCAAACCCACTGCATCCCGCCGATCCGGTCGAACGGGCACGCCATCGTGCCTGGATCGGTTTTGGGTCGGAGACGCTGAACGACATCGCGGGTTTCTACTCCGCTCCGGACGAGGCCGTGCTCGACTCGAAGGCTGCGGCCCTGCACGCCCGTTTCCGCCTGCTTGAAGCACATCTTAGCCGAGGTCCGTGGTTCGCGGGCGAACGGTTCAGTCTGGTCGATGCGGTGTTCGCGCCGGTCTTCCGCTATTTCGAGATCTTCGAGCGGCTCGGGGACTTCGGCTTCTTCGACGGGCTCGCCAAGGCTCCGGCCTGGCGCGCGGCGCTGGCGGCGCGTCCGACCGTGCGCGATGCAGTCGCCCGCGACTATGGCGACCATCTGGCCGCGTTCCTGTGCCGCCGCAATGGCGCTCTGGCACGTCGGATTGAGATCAACTCTGCAAGGGAAAGGCTGTCGGCTTGAATCAGAACGCCTTGGCCATGTACTGCGATGGCGAAACTCACAACGAAGAGAGCGCCAGCATGACGCAGAAAGGGCCGCCCCTGATCACCTTCGCGCGCCTGCCGGACATCCCGTCGGACATCCTGATCGCGCATATGTCCGACCCGCGGGTCGCCTTGCATATGCCGCTGTTGAAGGACGCGTGGAATCCCGTCGTTGCCGCGAAATTCGTCGCGGCCAAGGAGGAGTGCTGGCGTCGCGACGGACTAGGGCACTGGGCGATCCTCGCCGACGGCCGCTATGTCGGTTGGGGTGGCTTCCAGAAAGAGGGTGACGAATGGGATTTTGGCTTGGTTCTGACACCCGGCGCCTTCGGGCTCGGCGCTCGGATCACCTGCAAGGCCATCGCATTCGCCACGGCCGACGCGCGCATTCCCTTCGTCACCTTTCTCTTGCCGCCGTCGCGCCGAAACCTCGCAGCGCTTGGGCGTTTGGGCGCAAGCTTCGTCGGTGAGATCCAGCACGATGGAGCGACATTTCTCAAATACCGGCTGGAGACGCGGTGACGCCTGTCTTGCCACGAGTCGATTTCAGCGAAGCATAACCCAATTTCTGGCGCCGCCGGCGCACTTTGGGCACGGATCGTCGGCTACGATAACTGCTCCGGAATCTACGTGAGCGGCGTCCCCGCTCCAAGATCTCAACGGGCGCTCGCGTTGTCATCGCGCGTGGTCGGAAATCGATAATTGGGGTTGTAGACCGGACTCAGCTGCAGGAGGTTCCGGAACCCTGCGGCATTGCGGCCATTCGATCACGGAGCAGCATCCGTCGGAAAGGGCTCGGTGCGGTCATTCGAAGAAATCGGATCTGGGCAAAGGCTCCCTGCCCTGCCACTTCGCCCACGGCCCATTCCCGACCTTCGCCCTACCGTCACGATGCTGCAGTTGCAGCCCGCTTGCCGGCCATTCGCCGCGCGTGCGAAATCTGGAGGTGGTCGAACTCACAGTCTGCGGAGATACTGTTGAAGAAGTCGGCATTTGATACGCGCATGCTGGTTTTAAGAACAAGCCGCGCGCTGCCCCTCCTTACGCCGGGGCTGGAACTGGTACCAACTTGGCCAGTTTGCGGAGGTTT
>NZ_JBARVQ010000683.1:0-3895 GCF_049646345.1 Albidovulum sp.
CGCAAAGATCACACCGGCAATCGCGCCGACAATCAGCATTCCAAGAAGAGAGATACCGATGATCTTTCCGGTGCTCGGTTCCGCATGGAAACCAGCTCCGGCCAGCGTTTTTTCACCAGTCAGATAACGGAATGCGTGCACGTTGTAGTAGATGTATCCGACAACGCCCCAGGCATAGCCAACCGCAACGACGACAAAGCCGAGGATGGCCACACCACCGGGTTCACCGCCCGTCGAATTGAGCACTGTGACCACACTGCCTGCGATGACCAACCCGATGCCGATGAAGATATGCTTCATTGCGCCGTAAAGCCGCGTCCACTTGCCGCCCTGATTGAACCGCTGATCGCCGTAATAGCTGTGATCGGTCTTGTATTTTTCCAGCCAGAAGGTCTGACGCGGCAAAAGAATACCCAAGGTCAGCGCTGTCAGCAGCCCGTGACCGATTGCCCGCCAGACATAGCCCCAGGCGGCCTTGTCCATGCCGAAACGGATACCGCGCAGCCGCGTCCGCGCCATCATATAGCGCCGCGCCCGGTAGCTCGCGAACAGGATCAGCGGGATCAGCGCGAAGAACGACGCATAGATGACACCAATCTGCATCAAGATTTCAGCATCGGTCTGCGGCTCGACGATGAAATGCAGGCCGAAATAGAAGAGAATAAGCTGGACAAGACCCAGATAGATCGCCAGCACAACGACCGCGACAAGAAAGCCAAGGAATTTCTCAAGCCCCGTCCCGGTATATTCCAGCATATCGCCGCCCAGACGGATCGAGGACCAGATGTATTTGCGAATACGGGTCTTTGCCCAGAAACGGTAGATGCCGAGCGTAAGAAGGGTCAAAAGCGCGGTCATGAATGCGAGGCCGAAAAGCGGCCCCTTCTCGCCGGTATAGCCGGCGCTTAATCGGTCGTTGAAAGTCACTAATCTCTTCCTTTGGATGTGTGGCGGATTGAAGGTTCGCCTGCCTGATTTTAAATTTTTCGTGTTCAAATTGTGGCGATTTACCCGTCGATCGGCGAAAAATGCGCTTTAACTGAATGTATTGTCGCGCGGGAAGCCGTGCGGCGGGGCTTTGCCCACACCGGCCCTGCGGGCGATCCAGTCGGTCATGTCCTCGGTCCGCGTATTGCCGTTCGACATGGGCCAACTCAGCCCGTCGGCAAGCGCGAATGTCGTCAAATCCGACAGGCCGCCGTCAAGTTCCAGCACCCCCTGACGCCCGCGCGCCATGTTGTACTTCTGCAGACGCACCCCCTTGCCGCGCGTCATCTCGGGCAGGTCGGCCAGCGGGAAAACCAGAAGCTTGCGGTTCTTCGAGACGATGGCGACATGATCCCCCGCCACGGATTTGCAGACCGCCATCCGGTTGCCCTCGGCAAGGTTCATCACCTGTTTTCCAGCTCGGGTCTGGGCCACAACCTCATCGGCAGACACGGTGAACCCCTCGCCCGCCGTGGAAGCGACGATGAAACGCTCGCCGGGCCGGTGCACCAGCAGGGTGACGATATCGGCCTCGTTCGGCAGATCGACCATCAGCCGCACCGGTTCGCCCATGCCGCGCCCGCCGGGCAGGTTGGCGCCGAGAAGCGTGAAGAACCGGCCATTGGTGCCTGCCAGCAAGATCTTGTCGGTGGTCTCGGCGTGGAAGACAAAGCGACCTTCGTCGCCGTCCTTGAACTTCACTTCCGCATCCAGGGGCTGATGCCCCTTCATCGCACGGATCCAGCCCATCTTCGAACAGATGACGGTGATCGGCTCACGCTCGATCATCGCCTCAAGCGGCACCTCTTCCACTTCGCCCGCCTCGGCGAAGGTGGTGCGCCGCGCGCCGCCCGGCGCGTCCTTGCCGAACTGCTTTTGCACATCGCGGAGTTCGCCCGCGATCTTCTTCCACTGAAGACCCTCGTCGTTCATCAGGTCGTCAAGCTCGGCCCGTTCACGCATCAGCGCGTCCTGCTCTTTCAGCAGCTCCATTTCCTCAAGCTTGCGCAAGCTGCGCAGACGCATGTTGAGGATCGCCTCGACCTGCACCTCGGAAAGACCATCCTCGGTATGGGGCAGCGAGAGGGGTGAAACATAGTCGTGTTCCGAGGTCGCGCGGGCCTGCTTGCGGCTCCATTCCTCGGCCATCAAGGCGGCCTTTGGGTCGCCGTCATAGCGGATGATGTCGATGACACGGTCGAGGTTCAGGAAGGCAGTTATGAAACCTTCCAGCACTTCCAGACGGTGGTCGATCTTTTCGATCCGATGCCGGGTCCGGCGCAAGAGAACGTCCTGCCGGTGCGACAGAAAGGCCCGCAGCACCTCTTTCAGCGAACAGACCTTCGGCACCCGCCCGTCGATCAACACGTTCATGTTGAGGCTGAACCGCGTCTCAAGGTCCGAATTGCGAAAGAGCATGCCCATCAGCATCTCGGGGTCGACATTCTTTGACCGCGGCTCCAGCACGATGCGGATGTCGTCGGCGCTTTCATCCCGGACATCGGCCAGCAGCGGCACCTTCTTGGTCTGGATCACCTCGGCCAGCCGTTCGATCAGCTTTGATTTCTGCACCTGATAGGGAATTTCGGTGACGATTATCTGCCAGGTGCCGCGGCCCTGATCCTCGACCGCCCAGCGCGCCCGGGTGCGGAAGCTGCCGCGCCCGGTCAGATAGGCCTCGCGCATCGCCTCTTTCGTCTCGACGATCACGCCGCCCGTGGGGAAGTCCGGGCCGTTGACCATTTCGATCAGGGTATCATCGCGGACAAGTTCGGAATTCGACGCCTTGGCCAGATGCAGGCAAGCGTCGATCAGTTCGTGCAGGTTGTGCGGCGGAATGTTGGTCGCCATGCCGACCGCGATCCCCGACGACCCATTTGCCAGCAGGTTCGGGAAGGCGGCGGGCAAGACGACCGGCTCTTCCAGCGTGCCGTCGTAGTTCGGGCGATAGTCGACCGCGTTCTCGGCCAGCCCCTCCATCAGCGCCTCGGACGCCGCCGTCAGGCGGGCCTCGGTGTAGCGGCTGGCGGCCGGGTTGTCGCCGTCGATATTGCCGAAATTTCCCTGCCCGTCCACGAGCGGGTAACGCACGTTGAAATCCTGCGCGAGCCGCGCCATCGCGTCATAGATCGCGGCATCGCCGTGCGGGTGATAGTTCCCCATCACGTCGCCCGAAATCTTCGCCGACTTGCGGAAGCCGCCGGTTGACGAGAGCTTCAGTTCCCGCATCGCGTAAAGAATTCGCCGGTGAACCGGCTTCAACCCGTCCCGCGCATCCGGCAGCGCCCGGTGCATGATGGTTGAAAGCGCATAGGTCAGATAGCGCTCGCCGATGGCACGGCTCAGCGGCTCGGAGGTGGTTGCGGGCAGGATGTTGCGGTCGTCGGTATCGTCGCTCATGGATGTGGTGTAATTCGCCCGTCCCTCCCGGTCCAGATGGAAATACCGAACATGGGGGGAGAAGGCCGCCGGTTTTCCCCTGATGTGGCGGGGCCGCCATCCTTTACGTTCACGTCAACGCATTTGACTTGGGGGCAATTATGATCCGGTTCGGAATCTTTATGTGTTTTGTGTCAGCACTCTATGTAATCGGTCAGAAGGAACAGGCTACGGTCCGGCCACGGCCTGCCGCCATACCGATGACGCTCACCCTCGATGAGACCCGGATTGGCGCACCCAAACGTGACGACAGAAATTGGCGCTCCGATATTGAGACGCGCGATATCACCTCGGCACCGGCGGGTTTTGCTTCGGGCACCGGAACCTTCACCAACGTCATCTCCATCGCTGCACCAAGCCTGGGGAACTGATCCGGCTTATCATTGCCAGCCGGAAGAAAACCGCCTAAAGCGGATCGGGTTTACGTTGATAAGTAAGCATCGGAATTCGAACGAAAATGGTTCAAAAT